>JAIRLS010000067.1 GCA_031259205.1 Bacteroidales bacterium
AGAGGAACGCAGATTTTTATTTTATGGATAATCAACTTCTTTCGTTTTGTACGCCTCGTTTTTATCTGTGCAAATCCACATCATCTGCGTCATCTGCGTGCTTTTGAGACGCCCCCTTATATTGACCGGAAACAGGTAAAAGGAGATTCGAATATGGGCAAGCGTCAGAATGGTTTCCACGCAATTCCCTGTCGAATCAATTTTTGAGGGTGGGAGCAGAGGGATTCGAACCCCCGGCCCTCTGCTTGTAAGGCAGATGCTCTGAACCAGCTGAGCTATGCTCCCAATGTATTTTGACGCTGCAAAAGTACTCAGATTTTTGTTTTCGGCAAATTATTTTCTCCTTTTTTGAAAAAAACTTTTCACTTTGGGTTTTTCCGGTACACCGTACCTTGGAAAACTGCGATCAATTCATCCTGTTCGTTGGTAACCTTCACCTGATAAGTGGCCACCGTCCTGCGCAGCGATAATTCCGTCGCTTTGGCAAACAGGATACCGCTCGATTCGGCTTTGAAATAGGTGATACTTGACGTCAGGCCTACCGCCACAACGTCATAGGCGTTGGAGGCCGTCGCTAATGCCATATCTGCCAGTGTGAACAGTGCGCCGCCCTGTACGATTCCTACTCCATTCAAGTGATGAGGTTGAATTTCCATTTTTGCGGTCGCCTGGCCTTTGCCGGCATGAACCAGCGTGATGCCGCAATGTCGCGCAAACAAATCCTTTTCTGCCAATTCTCTTGCTCCCATCGGTTACCACATCGACGAGGTACTGTTGATACACAGTACCGGGATTTTTTCTTTATTGGTAATCAGTTTTTCTTCCCGCAGGCCAAACAGAAACTTGTTGATGGTAGGGACGTCCTCCGCCGGCGTGATGATCAAATCCGCATTCACTTCATTCGCTGCATGGAGAATATCTTCGACTCTGTTCTTTTTATTATTGTCGTGCGTGATGAACCGCACCTTGATGTTCTCTTCTTCCATCGCTTTGACCAGCATTTTAATATTGAACTTGATGGTTTTTTCTTTCTCGGTATCTTTGCCGGACGGTGTGACAATAGTCATGACGGCGTCCTGAAAAAACTGGCTGTAATAAACCACCTGTTTCAATTTTGTATTGTGCTTTTTGATAAAGTTAATGGGAAAGATGATATTTTCCACTGTCGCCCGTTGGGGAGCGTCCTGTATCACGACGAACGGAATGGTAGTGCCCGAAAGGATTTTGATGGTACGGATACCGGTGTAGCGCTTGATCCCTCTCACGCCGCTGTGTTTTAAAATCACCAGTTCCGGATTCAACTCTGTTGCAATGGCTTTGATGGTAGCGTAAGGACGGATCCCTTTCCGGATCATATACTCCGGTTTTATCTGATAGTCCTCATAACATTCTTCAACAACAAATTGCATTTTTTCCTCTATAGTAGGTATATCCCTGTCTTTAAGAGCAACATTCAATATCAGTAATTTCATATCCATGACTTTCGCAAAATAAGCGCCATGAGCTAAAGCATTGTATGCCATCGGAGTAAAATCAAATGGAACAATGACTAAGTTATTTGATTCCATATCTATAACGAATTAAATTTAGGAATCAAAGGTAAAATGTTTTTTATTACTATACAATATTATTATGATAAATTTTAAAAAAAATTAAAATTTAACGTAAAATATCAGTTGTGAAAAGCCGGAGGCGGCCATCAGCAAGCCAAGCACAATTTTTCCCCAACGGACGGAACGGACATGGGCAAGGTAGTAAGAGATGAAAAAGGACAACGGGAAAGCGATCAAATACCATGCAAACGGGAGAGTATCCGGGACGATGACCGTTGTCAGCAGCAATACCGCCGTAACAATCAGCAAAGCGTAATAGTCGTTGCGAACAATGATTTTACGGCTGCCGATAGACCGCAGCAGATAACCGATAGAGACAAGACTTAACAGGACGGTAAAAATGAAGAAAAAGTAAATGGAAGGCTCCCATTGGGGCATGGTGTGCGAAAACGAAAACATTTGGGCGAACATGTCGAACAGCATGGCAGGACGGTTGTACATCAGATAGCACCATCCGAAATACCAGAAAAAGGGGAACAAAAAACCCAGCAGTGAAAAAACCCATTCGCGCCAATAGCCGGGACGGAAAAAAAAGAGGCAAATCCAGATCACCAACATATACATATATGCGTAACGATAAAAAAACACGGCAATGGCCACATATATCGGAGCTGTGAAATACGCATAGGACAAATGGTTGCTGCGAAAAGAACTCAGCAACAGGATAAGGGCAATCGTCAGAAAGAAGCTCGCCCACATGACGGGATGGAGAACATGAATACCGGGTACGCCACCCGTCAATAATATATAGCACAGGGGGGGCAGGCAGGAAATCCTGTCCGTCGTGTTCAGGCGGTTGATGTAGATTTGCAGCGCCGCGACGAGGAGCGTCAGCAGCAATCCGCACCATGCCTGAAGGCCGGACGCGCCGGCAAGAAAGCCGTTCAACAGCAGGAACAGGGGCATACCGTGTTTAATGTCGGCGGAAGGGCCGGCGTTCGACAAGGCATGAATCCACGTTCCCACTCCGAGAAGAAGAATGACCGCGATTACAGACGCTTTGGGCGAACGGAAGAAACGAAGCATAACGATTATCTGTGTCCTTGTGTCAGGTCAAAACCGATGTCGCGCCGGTAGTGTTTCCCGTCGAAACGGATAATGCCGGCATTGCGTTTCGAGACAGCCAGCGCTGCTTCCATGCTTTCGGCCAGCGCTCCGACGGCTATCACCCTGCCGCCGGCAGTCACTGTCCGGCCGTCTTTAAGGGCAGTGCCTGCGTGGAAGATCAGGCAGTCGTCGCCCGTTTCGTCAAGTCCAGTGATGATTTTACCTTTTTCATAGGCTTCCGGATAACCGCCCGATACCAACATCACTGTGGCTGCGGTCTGTTGACGGATACGAATGGATTTACCGCCGATATTTCCGTCGGCTACCGCTTGAAACAGTTCCACAATATCCGTTTCAATACGCGGAAGTACAACTTCGGTTTCGGGATCGCCCAACCTGACATTATATTCGATAACGGCCGGTTCACCTCCGACGTTGATCAAACCGAAAAATATAAATCCCTTGTAGGGTATTCCGTCTTTACTCAATCCTTCGACCGTAGGACGGATGATGCCGGATTCGACTTTATCCATAAACGTTTTGTCGGCAAAAGGGACAGGTGATACGGCGCCCATTCCTCCGGTATTCGGCCCCGTGTCGCCTTCGCCGATACGCTTGTAATCCTTTGCTTCCGGTAAAATCAAATAATCTTTTCCATCGGTAAGCGCGAAAACGGAGAGTTCTACTCCCGATAGAAATTCCTCGACCACCACTTTGTTACCTGCCGTCCCGAACTTGCCCGAAAACATTTCGTGCAGTTCCCTGAAAGCCTCTTCGAGCGAGGAAACGATCAGCACTCCCTTGCCTGCAGCCAGTCCGTCGGCTTTCAAGACATAAGGCGGTTGAAGACTCCGGATAAACGTTTGTGCATCCGCTTCTTCTTCCGCACGGAAAGTGCGGTATGCAGCCGTAGGAATCCGGTGCCGCATCATGAACTTTTTGGCAAAATCCTTACTCCCTTCCAATTGGGCGCCGGCTTTCGAGGGGCCTATCACGGGGATGCGTCTTAGTTCCGGATGTTCGCCGAAGTAATCGACGATTCCATTTACCAGCGGATTCTCCAGCCCTACAACTACCATATCGACGGCATTTGCCGAAACGAACTTTCCCAATGCCGCGAAATCTCCGGTTTCGATGGCTACGTTAGTACCCGCTTGCGCAGTACCCGCGTTGCCGGGGGCAATGTACAACTTCCGGACGGCCTTGCTCTGCGAAATTTTCCATGCCAGGGCGTGTTCTCTTCCCCCGGCTCCGATTAACAATATCTTCATATAATGGGAATCTGCTTTTTTGTTTTGTTTAATTGTTCAAGTTTTTCTATCACGTGACATTCCACTTCTCCCGTGTATGTGTTGAAAGTGATTTTTCTGCCCTTGTTGCCGCCTACATCTTCAAATATGATCGGAATCCTGAATTCGCCGAGCATTTCTCTTGCCACCGCGATATTTCTCCTTCCGATGTTAAAGCGGGTAGAAACGCCTGTAAGCACTTCGGCGCCACCATATATTTTGGCTACGATATTGCCGTAATCACAGCCGAAATTCAACATGCCCTCGACAATCTTGATGATCGACAGATTACCGTATTTTATGGTAACGAGATCGTTGCCGTTCCACTGCGGCAGGATATAATGATTGACAGCGCCCATTTTCATGGCGGGAGAATAGAGGCATACGGCTACGCAGGAGCCTAATACCGTACTGACAATACATGGACTTTTCTGTACAAAAATATCGGCAGGATACAATAAATGTTTAGGTAGATTATCCACATTTCAATTGATTACAGTGCAAAAATAAGAAAAATTATGATTTTTCACGGCCTGACTGTCGAAAAAAAAATATTTATCTGCTCATCCGGTTATTTTTGTCATTCGACGGCGTATGGGTCTCCGCCGGTATCAAGCGAAGATTGATTTCAGCGTGTGGCAGTCCGGTTTTAGTTTTTTCATAAATCTCCGTTATCGGCAAAGCTGTAATATTTGTCGTCTGAAATGATGATATGGTCTAATAGACGGACGTCGAGCAGTGCGCCGCCTTCCTTGATGCGTTTGGTGACAAGTTTGTCCTGGGGGCTTGGAAAGGCGTTGCCGGAGGGGTGGTTATGGCAGAGTGCAATGGACGAGGCGAGCCGGTCAATGGCAGGCTTTATCACTAACCGAACGTCAACTGTTGTTTCGGAGAGGCCTCCGTAGCTGATCCGTTGAGTGTCGATGACGCGGTTGGAGCGGTTCAGGAAGAGCAGCCAAAATTCTTCATGCGGTAAATCGCTCAGGACAGGATGAAACAGGAGGAAGATGTCGTTACTGCATCTGATGATCCGTTTTTCTGTGATTTCGCTGCTTCCGCGACGGCGTCCCAGTTCCATGGCGGCGGCTATGCTTACGGCTTTGGCTTCGCCTACGCCTTTGTGCTTTTTCAATTCGGGGATGCCGAATTTGCCCAATTCCGAAAGACTGTTGCCCGCTTGCGACAGGATTTTCTTCGACAGTTCTACGGCGTTCTCATTTACGGAGCCGGAACCGATAATGATCGCCAACAACTCGGCATTGCTGAGAGCGGAAACGCCCTTCTTCAAAAGCTTTTCGCGTGGCCGGTCATCTTCCGACCACTGTTTGATTGAAAATGGCATTTGTTAAAGCTGTTGGGGTCGATGAAAATATTCCTCCTCACGGGCGACATGCGACATGCCCCCGCCTTCAGCCCTTACGCCAGGGAATGGACGTAAACAGCCAGTTTCGACTTCAAGTTGGACGCCTTGTTTTTGTGGATGACTTTTTTCTTTGCCAGTTTATCCAGCATAGCCGCTACTTTGGGATACTGTTCCGCCGCCGCCGCTTTTTCGGTGGTGGTACGCAACTTTCTGACCGCATTACGAGCGGTTTTTGCATAATATTTGTTCTCCGCTTGACGGCTCTCGGTTTGCCTGATTCGTTTGAGAGACGATTTATGATGTGCCATATTTCAGTTTAAATATTTTTTTACTTTTTGAGCCTGCAAAGTTAGTACAATATTTTGAAGTACGCTACAATGTTTTGCAATTTATTTTTGAATCCCGAAAATTTCTTTTTGCACCTGTCGTTGTTTCAAACATTGGCCACCCTGATAATATCGGCGAAAACGCCTGCCGCCGTTACTTCCGCGCCGGCGCCATATCCCTTGATCACCATCGGCTGTTCCAGATAGCGGGCGGTAGTGAGCATGATGATGTTGTTGCTGCCTTCCAGTTCGTAGGAAGGATGTTTGCTCTCTACGCTTTGCAGACCGACAGAGGCTTTGCCGTTGTCCAAAGTAGCGATAAAGCGCCATTTTTTGTTTTGGGCGGCTTGTTCTTTGCGTTTTTTTTCAAAATCCGCATCTAATGTTTCGACTTTTTCCCAGAAATATTCCAGCGATCCTTCGAAACACTCGCTGGGGAGAAAGGGATGTATTTCCACATCCGATTTTTCCATTGCATAACCCGATTCGCGGGCGAGGATGATCAATTTGCGCACAACATCGGCGCCACTGAGGTCAAGACGCGGGTCGGGTTCGGAAAAGCCTTTTTCTTTCGCTGCCCGGATGGCCTTACTCATGGTCATCTCTTCGCTGAGCACATTGAGAATAAAGTTGAGCGTGCCGGAAAGCACAGCCTCGATTTTCAAAATCCGGTCGCCGCTACGAATCAGGTCGTTGATGGTGTTGATCACGGGAAGACCGGCGCCCACATTGGTCTCGAACATAAACCGCACGCCATGTTCTTTGGATCTCTCTTTTAGCGATTTATACAGACTGTATTCGGAGGAACAGGCAATTTTGTTCGCTGTCACTACAGAGATGTAGTGTTCAAAAAGTTTTCCATAGGAGGCGGCGACGGTTTCGTTGCCCGTACAGTCAATGAACACGCTGTTGCGAAGATTCAACGCGAAAATGCCGGCAATAAAGCGGTCGATTTCATAAGATTCGCCGTATTTTTCCATTTCGCCGGCATATCCGGCCGGCGAAATACCGCCGGGAGAGATGTACATCCTGCGTGAATTGGCAACGCCAACCAGATTGATTTTCAACTTGAGATTGTTCATCAGGTTATTGAGTTGGCTTTGTATCTGTTGCAGCAAGATTTTGCCCACGTTGCCCACCCCGACCAGAAACAGGTGCAGTTCCTTATAATTGGACAGGAAGAAGCCTTCGTGTATGGCATTGACCGCTTTACGCAGGTTGCTTTTCCGGATCACCAGCGAGATATTCAGTTCCGAAGATCCTTGTGCAGTGGCAATCACGCTGATACCGTTGCGTGCCAGCGAATGGAAAAGGGTAGCCGAGATGCCGGGCGTGTTGCGCATACGTTCCCCGACAATGGCAATGATCGACAGGTCGGTTTCCACCTGCAATTTGATTTCTCCCGAACCGTTGAGATGGGGATAAAATTCGCAATTGAGCGCTTCCATAGCGGCGTCGACCTCTTCGGGACGCACCGCGATAGTGATGGAGTATTCCGATGAAGCTTGCGTCACCATGATGACATTGATCCGGTGGTCGGCCAGTACCCTGAAAAAACGCGCCGACACATTGCCGATACCGATTAATCCTGTTCCCTGCAATGCGATGAGCGAGATGTCTTCAATAGAGGAGATCCCTTTGATATGCAATGTTTCGGCGTTGTTTCCGGAATGATTGCAGATAAGCGTTCCCTGGGCTTGAAGATTGAAGGTATTCCTGATGCGGATGGGGATGTCCTTTTCAAAAACCGGACGGATGGTCGGGGAGAAGATCACTGCCGCTCCAAAATGCGACAGTTCGAAGGCTTCCGGATAGCTAAGCGTTCCGATAGGCTGCGCTTTGGGAATCATGGCAGGGTCTGCCGACATGAAGCCGTCCACGTCCATCCACAGCGTCAGTTCTTCGACATTCAGGGCAGCCGAAATCACGGCGGCTGCATAATCGGCGCCCCGCTGTCCGAGATTGGTAATGTCGCCGCCGGAATTGCCGGCGATGTATCCGGGCAACACGGCGATATGGTCTAACGCGGAAAAACGTTCGGCAATTTGGCGGTTACTGTCTTCAAAGTCAACGGCGGCGTCCAGAAAACCGGCGCGGGTACGGATAATTTCGCTGCTGTCGTGATACCGCGCCCCGGTGATGATACGGCTGAGCGTGTACGACGACAGCCTGACGCCGATGCTCAGAATACGCGCTTGCGTCCGCGGCGTCATGTCTTGCAGCAGGAACAACCCGTAGAGAGTGTCTTCGTATTCGCCCAGCAATCGCTGCACTTCTGCAAGTACTGCTGTCCGGAAGGCAACCGGAACAAGGGTATTCACTACGTCAAAATGGAGTTTGGCGATAGTTTGAAGTCCGCTTTTGTACTGTTCGTCCCGCTGTATCGCCAGATGAGCCAGTTCGAGCAGACGGCGCGTTACTCCTTCAAAAGCCGACACTACAACAATGCACGGCGCTCCGTTCGCTTCTACTATCTGCTTTACCAAACCTACTGCACGGGCGTCGCTCATCGACGATCCGCCAAACTTCAAAACTTTCATATCTTTAATTTTGAGTAAACTGTACTAACCGTTTTCCATCCTGTCCTCCCGTATGATTTATACTTCCGCACTTCCGGCATTCACACCGGCGCTGTTCTTGGTAACCAGTCCCTGCAATACTTTTCCCGGACCTACTTCGATGAAATCGGTAGCGCCGTCGGCAATCATGTTTGTCACGGATTGCGTCCACAGTACGGGAGCCGTAAGTTGCGCTATCAGATTGGCCTTGATCTGGTCGGGGTGGATGATGGCTTTTGCATTGACATTCTGATAGACGGGACATACCGGCAACAGAAATTCCGTTTCATTGATAGCCTCTTCCAGCGCCATACGCGCAGGCTCCATCAGTGGCGAGTGGAACGCGCCGCCTACCGGTAAACGCAACGCCCGTTTGGCGCCGGCGTCTTTCATTTTTTCACAGGCTTTGTCCACAGCGGCAACGGGGCCGGATATCACTACCTGCCCCGGGCAATTGTAGTTGGCCGCTACCACATTGCCGATGCAACGGCAAATCTCTTCTACTTTTTCGTCTTCCAGACCAAGCACGGCGGCCATCGTGGAAGGCTCGGATTCGCAAGCTTTCTGCATCGCGCGCGCCCGTTTGGATACAAGCGTCAACCCGTCTTCAAAGGAAAGCGCTTTGGAAGCTACCAATGCCGAAAACTCGCCCAGCGAGTGGCCGGCCACCATATCGGGACGGAATCGATCGCCCAGCATCTTCGCCATAATTACGGAATGTAAAAATACGGCAGGCTGGGTTACTTTTGTCTGTTTTAAATCTTCTTCACTGCCCGAAAACATCACATCGGTGATGGAAAAACCAAGAATCTCGTTGGCTCTCTCAAACAGCGCCCGGGCTTGTTGCGACTGTTCGTACATATCCTTTCCCATGCCAAGGTATTGAGCCCCCTGTCCGGGAAAAATATAAGCAATTTTCATGAGGTTCAACTAATTTAAAAATCCGCCGCAAAATTAGTAAAAATATCACTGCAGTCCGGTTAAAAAATCACTATTGACCGACTAAAATTTGGTGAAAATTTTATTTTGTTGTTATTTAATTAATTGTATTAAAAAAAGAGGTGGGCTAAAAAGTTATCCCCTGAGGCGAGAGCGATACTCGCCTCTGCAAGTCGCGTAGCGACTGTTGAGCAGAATTTTATTTATTCGTTATATCTTATTTATTCCGCTTCCCTTAACCGGTGATTCCGTTTATGGTATGAAATTTTCCTGCAAACCTGCGGGAAAATATTCGGGTATTCGGAAAGTCTCCTGCAAACCTGCGGGAAAATTTCCGGGTATTCGGAAAAGTCTCCTGCAAACCTGCGGGAAAATTTCCGGGTATTCGGAAAGTCTCCTGCAAACCTGCGGGAGGCTTTCAAGTATCCCGGAAAGCCTCCTGCAAACCTGAGGGAGGCTTTCAAGTATCCCGGAAAGCCTCCTGCAAACCTGCGGGAGGCTTTCAAGTATCCCGGCAAGCCTCCTGCAAACCTGCGGGAGGCTTTCAAGTATCCCGGAAAGCCTCCTGCAAACCTGCGGGAGGCTTTC
>JAIRLS010000142.1 GCA_031259205.1 Bacteroidales bacterium
CCGATATTTTTTAGGAATCCCGTTTTTCCTCTACTCAAATTTCGAAACCGTTTTGCTTTTTAATAAATCCTGTATTCCCTGTATCAATTCTTCGGACAAATGTGAAAGATTCGCCTCCACTTTTGTCTTGATTTTCCCGCCTTTACGGTATTTGGAACACAGCAGCGTTGCTGTGTATTCCTTCCCTTTTATGCGAGTTACATTACGTTGAATATACATAATTCATGTTTTTATTGGCTACAAACGTACAACTTATTTCTCTAATTACAAAATTATAAGATTCTTTTTTTACAATAATATTAGTTGCTACAAATTGGGCTATTTTTTGACCTTAATCGCCGTATATCTGAATTATCCCGTATCAAAATCCGTTTCAACAGATTTGTGTGATTGGAATATTTAACAAATAAGCAAGTTTCTTGATAATTGCAGCGACATGTCCCGTCCCGATAGCGCAATGATGAGAAGGGCCGGCTTTTGACCACAAATTGATAAACGCACGCGCACCCACCGGAAACCGGTAGCGGCTATTCGTATTCCCTATTTCCAATACAGGCCCGGAAACTGAGACGCCTTCGGCAACCAAAAGAAATAACCCATTGCGGCCTTCGCATACCGAGAGCAACGTCACATCGCCATGCCGCACCGTCATTTGAATAGAAAGCCCCTTACCCGGTTTTCCATGGTACACCGGCACGGGAACTAACTGAACCCGTCCTTCGGCGATAGCAAAGTGTGCAGGGCCGTCATGTCCCAACATCACAATATCGTCATTGAAATCCATTGCATAAAACTCGGAAAATGAACCGCCGGCGCCTATCAAAGACATGATTTTCATAGCCTGCACATTTTTCACTTCACATTCGCCCGCCACAGGTATTCCTTTTCCCATCAGCAGGGTATTTCCCGCTATAAGCGAAGTGACTATGTTCTCATATTCATTACCCGGATATCCCTCGTAATAGTATGCCAGTGAGCCGAGACGCCGAGTAGCAACCAGCTTGTCCAACGCTACGGCAGTACGCGCAGCACGTTCGAGTTCGAACGGTTCGCATTGCGGTGACACCTCGAAATGTTCGGCAAATTCATTCAGTTTATCGGCAAGTTCGACATCCGTCACCGCATCTCGATACGCTTTCAGTTCGCACATCTCAAGCAGTTCGATATGTGTACCGAAAACAGAGGATTGCAAGGTTGTGTCGGTATATACATCCAGCATACCGCAGTAGTAATGGCCAAGTATGCCCATACGGTTGCGTTTCATTCCGGCTTTTGCACTTGCCGCGCTTATCCATGCGCCAATTTCATTCCAGACATAATCTTCTTGCAAATATCCGGAAACAATCTCATAACAAATGCCTGCACGATTAAGTACCGAAGCAAACTCCGGCAACGAACACGCCTGACAGTGAGCAAGCCATTCGCCCGTCATTTTCCCCTTGTCTTTCAGAGCGTTCAACGTTTGATAATCAATCGCTGCCGTCGGCTGTACATTCAGAATAATGATTGGCGTTCCCATTTCCCGCGCCACAGGTAATATGGTGGAGGAAAGCGCATACGTGGAGATGAACAGGAAAACCATTTCCACCTCTTCGCGTTTCAACAAAGCGATAGCCTCATGCGCCTTTTCCGGAGTGTCTATCATACCGGCGTCTACCACATTAGCGCCAAGATCGCCCATTTTCTTTGCTATCTCCAGCCTGTATCCGTTCAAACGGTTGAGCAATCCTTCAAACTGCGACCAATAGGCGTCCAATCCGACACCGAAAAGTCCTACTTTTACTTTTTGTTTCATATACCTATTATTTAACTGTATTTTTTTTCATTGCAAATTGCCTGTCGTGAAATGATTTCATCCTGCAATCAGGAATAATAACTACATTATGTGTTTTCATAAAATATAAACTATTTGTAAAGATTCTATCTCTTCATCATGCGAAGGTCATTTCTATAAATTCTTCTTTTGTCATTTCTTTTTTATTTTTTATCTGTTTTTTTTTGCAAAGATATATATTTTTGCGACAATTTGAAACGCACCCACACCTCCGGAAATTAATTTACATTACATATTTGCAGAAAATAACAGGTTTGAATAACTTTGCGGCAAAAGAATCCGATAGATGCATTGTTGGTTTAGAATATTTTTTGCGTTCTTGTTCCCTGCGGTTGCTCTTGCGCAACAGGATGAACTGCCGGCATATTTCAGTAATCCCGAATACACTGTAGCGGTGAGGAATGCGCTCATTTTCCAAATGCAAGCCGATTCGCTCCAGCGCTCCATCGACGCCAATACGGACAGTTTGTCTTTGGAAACCTCACAAAGCAAACAGGATTTAAAAAAAGCCATTCGGGACGACAATGCGCTGCTTGTCTTGCTATTGAAGGAAGCCGATGAATGGTTTGGCAGAGCCAACAAATATGTTGCCGAACATCAAAAAACGGTCAGTTACCAGCCTGTTACCGGCACAAACGGTCATGTTCATGACCACGCTCATGACCACGCCGGCCATCCGGAACAGGAGAACTCCGTTGCCGAAACCAACAAGCCGGCGTCGGAATTTAAGATCCTGTCCGCATGTCCCTATTCATCCGACAATCCCATCCCCATCAACAGCCCGTTGCCGGACGGCGTTGTATATAAAATACAGTTAGGCGCTTATAGCAAACCTGTTCCTGTCAATGCCTTCAAAGGACTATGCCCCATTTCCGGCGACAAACTGCCGTCGGGAATCGTTAAATATTATGTAGGGCTGTTTCTCAGCAATGCCGAAGCCGAGAAAGCGTTGCGCGAAGTGAAAAACTACGGTTACAAGGATTCCTTTCTGGTGGCCTTTTACAACCAAAAGAACATTATCCTGAACCGTGCGCTGAAATTGGAAAAAATCGTCAATCCGTAAATAAATATGCTGTTATTCTTTGTTATTGTTGCCTTGTTGATAGCCATTGCCTTTCTGGTATTGGGAATCGGTATATGGGTGAAAGGAAAGTTCCCGGAAATCCATATCAGTCATAATGCCGAAATGAAAAAAAGGGGCATTACCTGCGTACGGGATGAATCGCATCTGTGCAAAGAACGACAGACCGACAGTTGCGAAGGATGCGCCTTGCGGAAACCTCGCAAGCATACCTGACCGGCTCGGACGGGCAACCGTCGTGCCGTTGCCTTCAGGCGTCCGTTTCGATTCAAAGATTTTTTGGAGGGCAATATCAAAAAATGTATCTTTCCTTTGTCGTTGTCAAGAAATAAACGTTACAATAATCCGGAAGTGTTGATAATGAAAAAAGTGATCCTTATTTTCTGACGACTCCCTTGTAAAAAACGTTTTTCATTTGCACGCCGCTTGGAAATCTTGAGATATTCATCTAATTTTGCCGTCCTCAACTTGTATATACATCTTTTTATATGTTTGTTGTATTTAATGAGTAATAAATAATTTATCATCATGAAAGAAATACGGGAATTGATAGAAATATCGCAATTTTACGGAAAAAACAGTGATTTTGTGATTGCCGGCGGCGGAAACACCTCGTTCAAAACCGACAAATTATTGTGGGTGAAGGCCAGCGGCACCACGCTGGGCGAAATCACCGAAAGCGGCTTTGCCGTACTTGACCGCGAAAAGCTGAAAACCATAGCCGGCAAAAAGTACAGCGATAACTCCGACCAGCGCGAACAGGAGGTGAAAACCGACCTTTTCCGCGCTGCCACAGAGCCTGAAAAACAGTTGCGTCCTTCGGTGGAAACTTCTTTGCACGACCTCATCCGTTACAAGTTTGTCGTACACACCCATCCCACTGTCGTCAATGCGTTGCTTTGTTCGCAGAATGCGGAAAACAAGGCGAGGGAACTGCTGGGCGACCGTGTAATGTACATCCCCTATACCGACCCCGGCTATGTGCTGTTCAAAAAGGTAGAAAGCGAACTGCTGAAATACCGGAACGCGCAGAACGCAGAGCCTAACATCATCCTGTTGCAAAACCACGGCATATTCGTGTCGGCGGACAGCATTGCCGAAATCAAGCGGATTTACGCCGATGTGACGGCCAAAATCTCGGCGCACATCACCCCGCCCGTCATCGAACCGCTGCCTGTGGACGACAGGGCGGCTGCCATCCTGCCTGCCATCCGCATGTTGCTCTCTACAGGCAATACGGGCAAAATAGTCACCATACGCAACAACACGCTGATCGCCTCTTTCCACAAGGATGCACAGGCCTTTGCCGACGCTTCGGCGCCTTTCACGCCCGACATCATCGTCTATTGCAAAGCGCGTCCCCTTTACGTGGAAAACACGCAAACCGCCGCCGCCGCCATTGAGGAATTTACCCAAAAACTGGAACAGTACCGCAAGACATACGGCTACGATCCCAAAATGATTCTGCTGAAAGACCTCGGACTGGCAGGCGTAGAGGACAATTTCAAATCGACAGGCATCGCGCTGGACGTGTTTGAAGACCTGCTGAAAATCAGCCGCTACTCGCACGCTTTCGGAGGACCGAAATTCCTTAACGACAGGGAAATAGCATTTATTGACAACTGGGAAGTGGAGAATTACCGCCGCGCCGTGTCGAAAGGGCAAAACTCAAACAACCCCGTCGAAAACAGGATTGTCGTGGTGACGGGCGGTGCTCAAGGCTTCGGCGGCGGCATCGCCGAACAGCTAATGGCGCAAAACGCACATGTAATCATCGCCGACCTCAACGAAACCGTCGGCACGCAAATGGCCGACAAACTAAACGCTACGGCAGGGAAAAACCGCGCCCTTTTTGTAAAAACCGACGTGTCGGACGCCGCTTCCGTACAGCGCCTGATGACGGAAACCGTCAGACAGTTCGGCGGACTGGACGTGTTCATCAGTAACGCCGGCATCCTGCGGGCAGGCGGGCTGGACGAAATGACGCCCGAAACGTTTGAATTGATGACCAAAGTAAACTATACCGGCTATTTCGTCTGCGCCAAATATGCTTCGGAAGTGCTGAAACTGCAAGCCGCATACAAAAAAGGCTATTTCACGGACATCATCCAAATCAATTCCAAGTCGGGGTTGAAAGGAAGCAACAAAAATTTTGCCTATGCCGGCGGAAAATTCGGAGGCATAGGGCTTACACAGTCTTTTGCCCTGGAACTGATGCCTTTCGGGATAAAAGTTAATTCCATCTGTCCGGGCAACTTCTTTGACGGGCCGTTGTGGAGCGATCCGGAAAAAGGATTGTTCGTACAGTATCTCCACGCGGGAAAGGTGCCCACCGCCCAAACCGTTGCCGACGTAAAAAAATTCTACGAGTCGCAAGTACCCGCCAAACGCGGATGCACCGTAAACGACGTGATGAAGGCCGTGCTCTACATCATCGGACAGGAATACGAAACAGGACAGGCCGTCCCTGTCACCGGAGGACAGAATATGCTGAATTGAACGGAAAGTTCAACTCTTGTTCCCGCCTATTCCGCCTTTTTCTCGGCTACCGAGTCGTAGACCGTGATGTCGGCGGGCGATGATGCGCAAGCATTTAAAGTTTCTCCGAACGTTTTAAAATGCGCTGTGGCAAAATGAGCATCAACGGCAGCCTGATTTTTCCATTCCTCGAAAAACAGAAATTTAGAGGGATCCGCAGGATCCTGAAACAGCGAATAACTGACGTTACCCTCCTCGGCACGCGACTGTTCAATTAACGATCGTGTAGCTTCGATGAACTCCTCCACTTTCTCAGGCTTGATAAACACCCTTGCACTGATGAGTTTTTTGGGGTCAACACTTGAGCAACACGCCTTTTTTTCATCCTTTCCGCAGGTCTTGCCGCCCTGATTACAACATGCCGCCACTAAAGCGGTTACACAGAAAAACAATATTATCTTTTTCATGATACGATTATTTTATTGAATAAATTATTATTTAAAATGCAAAAATAATAAAAAATTGGAAAAAAACCGATTTCCTCACTAAAAGGTTAAGTCTTTTATTGAGGCGCTATGGGGCAGTGGACTGTTCCATCCATGTTTGGGTTCCCGCTTTCTTCCCATCCCTCTTAAAAGTCCTTTGACTGCGTCGATTTTCAATTCAGGACGTTCCGCATCCTCCAAAACGCATTTAGACGCACGCCATGCGTCTCTACATTCGCGCTTTCAGGCGCACGCCGCGCGCCTCTACATTCGTGTATTCGTGGAGGTCAGAAGAATTGTTTTTCATAGCGCCTTAAAAAAAGAATTAACCAAAAACCTCCCGACGGGAAAATATAGGGTTGGCATCAAGGGAAATAACTGTCGTCTGAGGCGTCGTAGCCGGAGCGTTTTTCGTAAAACCTGCCGTTTTTCAAAGAAACGGTTCGGCAGGAGGATTAATATCAACACAGATTTTCATGTAGATTTGCTGACCCTATTAAATTATTGTGACATAATTTTCAAGCAGAATATATTGGGCATTATATGTTTATTTATCAATGAGTTATTACATCGAAAAATATTCTTTTGGTTTTATATTAGGGTCATTTATATATATGAAAGTACTTTTTTAAAAACATAAAATATTTTTAACCTGTCCAAATAAATGACGAAAATTACTGTTATAGTGTGAAATATGTGTTTTGATATAACTTTAAACAAAAGTTTTATGAATGTTAAATGTGAATAAAACGCATTTATACGACCCTAATAAATGAGGTGTATATTTGAAGT
>JAIRLS010000149.1 GCA_031259205.1 Bacteroidales bacterium
GAAGAAACCGGGCAGCAAATCACACAGGAAGCGCTTGATTATGTCTATGAACAGTCCAAGGGACAGCCATGGATTGTAAATTCTCTGTTTAAGCGAGCAACGCTTCATATCCTCGATAGCGAAAGTACGGAGACTGTCACACTGGAACATGTCCGTCAAGCGCGGGAACAAATAATCATGGCGCGTGAAACACATTTGGACGCTTTGGCGTATCGTTTGGACGACCCGCAGATACGGAATGTTATCGAATCGTTGATTACCGGAGAATCAAATCCTTCGTTAGCCAAAGGCGATGCTTTCAGGTTATGTCTGGATCTCGGTCTGGTGACGATAGAAAACGGTACTCCACAAATCGCCAACCCAATGTACAGAGAAGTGATTGCACGAGAAATGACTTACAGCACACAGTTGGCAATACCGGAACCGGCATGGCAATGGCAAAAAACCAACGGCGAATTGGATATGGACAGGTTATTACTCGAATTTCAAAAATTTTGGCGACGACATGCGGATATATGGGAAGAAAAAACTGATTATACCGAAGCCTTTCCACATCTTTTACTGATGGCGTTTCTGCAACGCGTAATCAACGGTGGCGGACACATCGACAGAGAATATGCCGCCGGTCGCGGACGTATGGATTTGATGGTCGAATATGCCGGCAAACGCTATATCATCGAAGTGAAAATCATTTATTACTATAATGCTCCCGCCGCCATTAGGGAAGAAGGACTGGAACAGATTCAGGGCTATCGCGACAGGATAGACGCTTCGGCGCCCGCTTATTTAGTGATCTTCGACCGTCGCCCCAAGGCAAAAAAACTCTCGTGGGACGAAAAAATTTCACGGACAATTGACGAAGAAAGCAAAGTAACGGTATTGGAATGTTGACAACTCAAAAATAAAAAGATATGAAATATCGAACACACGTAATGTTTATGGTTGTTATTAATAACGACGCCGTTATTCGTCCAGAATGACGCCATTCAGGGCTTTTGAGACGGATTGAAAAAAGCGGGAAACAACACGGATGGAAAGTCCACTGACCCATAGCGTCTCAAAAAAAGAATTAACCGTATATAATTGCCTTTCATTTTTCCAAATATAATACTAATTTTACGGTTTTTACAGCGGAAGGAAATCTTCCGGCTGTTTAACTGTAAAATAGTATGATTCAAAGGATTCAAACAGTTTTTTTGTTGGCGTCGTTCTGTTTTTTGGCGCCGCTGTTTTTTGTTCCTTCTGTAGAACTGGAAGCAGGCGGAACGTTCTATTATTTCGATTTAACGGGTCTTTTCCTGACCGGCTCGGAAGGCGTCAGGACGATTGACCGTCAGTACCCGCTGATGCTGTTCGGCGTACTGATCTGCCTGCTGAACATCGTCACTGTTTTTCTGTACCGGCGACGGACGCTGCAAATGCGACTGTGCAGATACAATATTATACTCATCATCGGATTGGTCGGCGTATGCCTGTATATCGTCCGGATGAGCCCTCACGACGCCGTTTATTTCCATCTGCCTGTCGTTTTTCCTGCCATCGCCGTCATTTTGCACTGGCTGGCTTTTCGCGGTATCCGCAAAGATGAACTGAAGTGCACTTTAAGTCGTTTACGTTAGCTGATAAAATATGGGGTTATTCAAGACATTACTGATAATTCTACTCGTTTACCTGGGTTACAAAGCGTTAAAATTCATACTTCCTGTTCGTAGATACATGAAGGAGATCAATGAAAGAATGAGGCAGGAAGATGCTTTGCGCAGGCAACGCGCGGAAAGGGAAGGCGAAGTAACCGTCAATTATACGCCCGGACAGAAAAAAAATACAGGAAAACAGGAAGGTGATTATGTCGATTTTGAAGAAGTAAAATAAATAAGGTATGAATATGTTGAAAAAAGCAGTCCCTCATGTAGTGGCGATAGTGGTTTTTGCACTGGTTGCGGCGGTTTATTTCAGTCCGGCGATGGAAGGGAAACGGATACGGCAGTACGATATTGAACAGTTCAACGGGTCTGCCAAAGAGATTGCCGATTTCAGAGCCGAAACGGGAGAGGAACCGCTGTGGACCAATTCCATGTTTGGCGGTATGCCGGCCAACCAGATTTCCGTGCATTACCACAACAATTGGACAAGTTATCTTTTCCCCATATTAAGTTTGATGTTGCCCTCGCCTGTTTCTTTTCTGTTCATGGCCTTTTTGGGATTTTACATTACCCTGCTTTGTTTCAGGGTAAACCCATGGTTAGGCATTGCCGGCGCTCTTGCCTACGGGCTTTCTACCTATTTCCTGATTATCATCGGCGCAGGACACAACACCAAAATGCGGGCCTTGACCTTTCTCCCCCCCATCATCGGCGGCATTCATCTGGCCTTTCGGGAAAAGAAAATCCGGACGGGCGCGATTGTTACCTGTCTGGCGCTATCGTTGCAAATACTTGTCAATCATATTCAAATCACCTATTATACCGGCATTATTGTATTGATATACGTGATTTTTGAAATGGTCGTTGCAGGCAGGAAAAGACAGTATCTTCCGTTCTTCAAGGCTTCCGGCGCACTGCTGGTAGCGCTTGTGCTGGCCATAGGACTTAACAGCACCATCCTGATGCTCACAGCCGAATATACGCCCTATTCAACCCGGGGCGCTTCGGAACTGAGCAATACCGACGGCGACAAAACAAGCGGGCTGGACAAGAGTTACATCCTGAACAACTACAGCTACGGCATCGCCGAAACCATGAATCTGTTTATTCCCGATTTTACCGGCGGGGCTTCGGCAGGCAAGGTAAGCCACCGTACGCCCTTTTACAAAGCATTGGAAGAAAAAAATATTCCCAAACAGGAAATAGCCAAAATCGCCAGATACGTGCCGCTTTACTGGGGCGGAATGGATGGAGGCACCTCAGGCCCCGTATATATCGGGGCAGTGATGGTGTTTCTCTTTGTGTTAGGCCTTTTGCTTGTGAAAGGCAGCGTCAAATGGTGGCTGCTGTCGGCCACCATTGTATCCGTTGTACTGGCTTGGGGCAAACACTGTATGTGGATATCCGACTTTTTTATCGATTATTTTCCGGGATACAACAAGTTCAGGACGGTATCCATGATTCTGGTGATTGCCGAATTTACCGTTCCGCTGCTGGGCATTCTTGCCGTAAAGGAATGGATGGACGGCGGTATTTCCGTCGAAACGAAAAAGAAAGCCCTTAAAAGGAGCCTGTATATCACAGGGGGGATAGCCTTGTTTTTTGCCGTTTTTCCGGGTTGGCTGTTCGATTTCACCTCTCTGTCGGACGGAAGCATAGCAGCCGAGTATCCCGACTGGTTAATGGCCGCTCTGTACGATACGCGCGAATATGTCCTCCGCATGGACGCTTTGCGCAGCCTGTTTTTCACCGTAGCGGCCGCCGCCGTGCTCCTGTTGATGGTAAGGGGAAAAATCAAAACCGTTTCAACCTGTTTGATCCTTACCGTGCTGGTGGTCGTTGACCTGTGGATGGTAGACAAACGCTATCTCAACAATGACAAGTTTGCGCCGGCGAAGGAAATCGCCCGTCCCAAGCCCTCCGTCGCCGACGAATCTATCCTTAGCGACACAACCCTCAATTACAGGGTGCTGAACATGGCCAACCCTTTCAACGACGGCGTCACCTCCTACTTCCACAAATCCATCGGCGGATACCACGGCGCAAAGATGAAACGCTATCAGGAACTGATCGAACACCGCCTTTCCAAAGAAATAGAAACAATTATTACCGGCATAAAATCCGTAAAAACCATGCAGGATTTTTCGGATCTTCTCTCCGAATGTCCGGGATTGAACATGCTCAACACACGCTACATCATCATCAACCCCGGCCACCCGGCGCCGGACAACCCCGCCGCCCTGGGCAACGCATGGCTGGTACGGAATATCCGCTGGGTAAACAATGCCGACGAGGAAATAGCCGCTCTTGCAGATTTCAATCCGGCTCAGGAAGCCATTATCGACAAGCGTTTTGAACCAACGTTGAGAAATTTTTCCATCAAAGCCGACTCCGCGGCGCAAATCCGCTTAACCCTCTATCAGCCCAACCGCCTGACGTATGAATACTCCGCAGCCACTCCGCAATTGGCCGTGTTCTCCGAAATTTATTACGACAAGGGCTGGGAGGCGTTCATTGACGGGCAACCCGCGCCTCATCTCCGTGCCGACTATGTGCTCCGCGCAATGGCGCTTCCCGAAGGAACGCATCAAATCGAATTTCGGTTCAAATCCCAAACCTATCTTAAAGGTGAAAAAATCTCTTTAGCCAGCTCCATTCTGCTGTCTTTGCTGTTGCTGGGAAGCATGGCCGGATATTTCCTGAAAAGAAAAAAACAAACGCGATGAATCGTACTTCTCCTGTCGTTTTTAATTTGCTCATCATTAATGTGTTGCTCTTTGCCGCCACCTATTTTTGGCGCTCCGGCAACAATCCCCTGATGGAGTATCTGGCGCTCTACTATCCGGAATCTTCCTCTTTCAGACCTTACCAGTTCATCACCCACATGTTCATGCACGGCGGATTCAGTCATATCCTGTTCAACATGTATGCCCTCTGGATGTTCGGTACAGCCATCGAATCCGTATGGGGCGGCAAACGTTTCCTTTTTTATTACTTCTTTACCGGATTAGGCGCGGCCGCCCTGCATACTTTCGTCAATTATCTTGTCTTTAGAGGGATCAATGCCGAAATTGTCGCCTTCGGCAACACCCCTTCGCCCGAACTGTTCCGGCAGTTCATCGAATCCCATGCGGAGAAAGGCTTTTCGGGGCAATTTTTGGCGATATGCAACAATCTGTTCTCAATATGGTCGGATGCGCCCGGAAATACATCCTACGCCCATTCTGCCCTCGAGCTCATGCGCCGCATTGCCGACCGGCTGATGGACATACCCACCGTCGGCGCGTCGGGAGCCATTTTCGGACTGCTGCTCGCTTTCGGCATGATGTATCCCAATACCCGCCTGATGATTATTTTTCTCCCCATCGCCATCAAAGCCAAGTGGTTTGTGCTGATATACGGCGCCATCGAACTCTTCCTCGGATTTTCACAACCCGGAAGCAGTTTCGCCCACTTCGCCCACATCGGCGGAATGCTGTTCGGCTATCTGCTAATACGGTTCTGGATATACAAGGCAAAAAAAAATCGGTACGGATAATGCAAATACGGATAAAAAAATAAACTCAAAAATAGATTATCATGTTTTCAGGAATAGTTGAAGAAGCGGCAACCGTCGTTGCCATCGAAAAAAATCAGGACAACATTGACATAACAATGGAATGTTCCTTTGTGAACGAATTGAAAATAGACCAGAGCATAGCGCACAACGGCGTATGTCTGACCGTGGTACGGCTTACCGACGCCACCTACACAGTGACGGCCATCAGGGAAACGCTGCTCAAGTCGAACCTCGGCCTGCTGAAACCGGGCGACAAGGTAAATCTCGAACGCAGCATGTTACTCAACGCCCGTCTCGACGGCCACATGGTACAGGGACACGTTGACCAGACCGCCGAATGTACCTCGGTAGAAACCGCCGACGGAAGCTGGTACTTCACCTTCCGCTACGACGCCTCAAAAGGCAACCTGACGGTCGAAAAAGGCTCCATCAGCGTCAACGGAGTAAGCCTGACGGTAGTAAACTCGCAGGAAGACTCTTTCCAGACGGCCATCATCCCCTACACCTACGAAGTCACCAATTTCCACCGGATACAGCCCGGAACCGTCGTCAATCTCGAATTTGACATCATCGGCAAGTATGTCGCCCGTATCCTGAATCGTACATCATAAATTTCTGTCTAATTTTTACATTTTGAAAAACCAACAAAGTGGAAGTGGCCGAAAAATTTATTGATATAAAAAAAGTCATTCACGGAAAAAACCCGCGTTTGTCGGAAATATTGCCCGGATTTGTCATCGGTTTTATAAAACGGTTGATTCATCAGGACGAAGTGAATCGAATTATCTACACGTACCGTGACCGGCACGGATTGGAATTTGTGCGTTGCGTGCTGGAGGACATGAAAGTAACCTATTCCGTGAAAGGCTTGGAGAACATTCCCCGAAACGGGCGTTATATTTTTGCTTCCAACCACCCTCTCGGCGGATTCGACGGTCTGGTATTGATGGATGCCATCGGCGAAGTGTTCCCGAAAGTTCGTTTTATCGTAAACGATATCCTGTTGAATCTGAAGAATTTTGCGCCTCTTTTCGTGCCTGTCAACAAACACGGACGGCAGTCTGCCGAATATGCACGCCGAATAGACGAAAGCTATTCAGGTGATTTCCAGATACTTAATTTTCCTTCCGGACTTTGTTCCCGGAAAATCAAAGGCAATATTACCGATTTGAAGTGGAACAAGAATTTCATACAAAAAGCCGTACGGTACCGCCGTGACGTTGTTCCCGTGTATTTTACAGGACGTAATTCAAACTTTTTTTACGGATTGGCTAATTTGCGCAAATTCTTCCGCATCCGGTTGAACGTTGAGATGATTTTTTTGGTTGATGAATTTTTCAGGCAAAAAGGAAAACATTTTCAATTGACTTTCGGAGAACCTGTTTCCTGCACGCTTTTCGACACGCCGAAACATTACTCCTTATGGGCGGAAGACATCCGTCAACGGGCGTATGCCCTGCGCGACCGCTGAATGGCGTTTTCCGGCAAACTTATTCTCTTAATGGAAATAACTTGTTGAACCAGAATCTTGATTTTTCGGTGAGGCTGTCGGTAGCTGCCGTTGAGGTAAGAGAAATAACCGGTACGGTCGACGAATCAATGATCTGGTGCGCGACAGCCCCGATGTATCTGTTGGACGTCCCCAAGCCTTCCTGTTGCGTCATGATCATGATTGTATCGGCGTTCACTTCTTCGACATATTGAATAATCATTTCGTGAATCGGCTGATGACTTTTCTTGAAAAGTTTTTCCGTGCATCGTACTCCATTCTCTTCAATCATTTCCTTCATTTTTTTCATCTTTGAATAAATCCGGCTCTTGCGTTCCGAGATTCCGCCCATCACCACAGACACAAGGCATATAGTGGCGTCAAAGAACAATCCGAACGAGATGGCATTGAATACCTCTTCGCGGGTTTGCTTGAGAAGGTCTATCGGTAGCACTATTTTCCCAAATTCGGAAGTGGTTTTGATGTCGGGAATCGTGATTACGGGACAACCGGCCTCTTCCACTACTTTCATGGCGTTGGAACCAAAATGCAACAGCGTTGACCGTTTGGAAGTACGCCCCATCACGATGAATCGAGGTTTTTCCTCTTTGGCCACCGCCAATATTCGTTCGTAAATCCGGCCTGTTTCCACCCTGTAACCGATTTCTATACCCGATTCGGAAACAGCTTGCAAGATCACCTGCTCCAACCTTCCGGCAACTTCCCGACGCATTGATTCTTCCATCTTTTTGCTGAAAACGGAGGAAATGGCCTGCAATTCCGAATCCAGCACAACCAACAGCAAAATCTTACCGCTCACAAAAGCGGCCAACTGATATGCCTGTTTCAAGGCTTCGTCGGAAAGCTCTTGAAAATCATAAGGAACAATAATCTTATACATAACAGACAGTTTAAAAATTTAACTTAAAATTAAGTTTACAAATATACCAATAAAAATTGGGGAAATCAAAAAAAATCTAAAATTTTTGAAAAAAAAATATATTATGACGCAACAAATATGTAATATTGCATCTTAAATATAAAAGAATAAGTTGTGTGATTATCACAAGTTTGTTTTTTTATTGTTATTCAATAAAAGCAAAACGAATAGATAACATTGGCTGACCTTTTTTCTGATATTATCAATCGCTGTAAGCGTGGAGATAGAAAAGCCCAGGAGGCGGTGTATAATCTGCTCGCCGCAAAAATGTTTGCTGTGTGTATGAGGTATTGCCGCAACCGCCCGGAAGCTGAAGACTTGTTGCAGGACGGGTTTGTAACGATTTTTACCAAAATCGAACAATTCCAGTACAATGGAAGTTTCGAAGGCTGGGCGCGAAAAATATTTGTGAACCACGCGTTGGAACGATACCGTACCGAATCGCGAATGGCAATGATTGACAATTTGGAATCCGTTGAGTATCAGTTAACGGAAGAAGAAAATACGGAAGAATGGGTGGCATATCAGTTATCTGAAGCCGATTTGCTGAAATTGATCAATGACTTGCCGCAGCAATACAGAATGGTTTTTAACCTGTACGTATTGGACGGCTTGTCGCACAAGGAAATCAGTGAAAAATTAGGTATTTCGGAAGGCACATCACGATCAAATTTGTTGAGAGCCAGAGGAATCCTAAAAAAACAGGTAAATGAAGTAACAAAGACAATTATGTATAAGCAACATGCAAATAAATAAAGATCACATAGATGAATTATTTTCCCGTACTGTTGGGAATATGGAAATCGCCCCTCCCGAAAACGGATGGCAACGCATTGAGCAGGAATTAAATCGGGACAGGAAGTCCAAATATAATTTCTGGCTCGCAGCAGCCTCCGTTATCCTGTTAATGGGTACAGCAGCAACGTTTGTGTATCTGAACCGCACACCCTCCGCACCTGCAATCGCAATAATATCCGCGCCTGTAACCGCTGATGAAAAGCATGGCTTGCCGGAAACGGCCGGAAACGCTTCGCCGGAAACGAGCGGTATCGTTCCGTCCGTGTCGCGGGAAACAAACATTCCAACCGAAAGAGAAATCGGTTCGACCCATGAAAAGGTAAGGACAGTCAGCGAATTTGCCGTTTCCGATGCTCCTCAATCAACATCAACATCAACATCAACATCAACATCAACAACATCAGCAGCATTAGCAACATCATCAGCAACATCAGCAACATCAGCAACATCAGCAACATCAACAACATCAACAACAGCAACAACAGCAACAGCAACAACAACAGCATCAACAGTACAGGCGATCATGCCGGTAACTCCTTTTTATGATGACACTTGGAAAAAGACAGAACAAGTACAGTTAGTTAAACAAAAACGCTTT
>JAIRLS010000162.1 GCA_031259205.1 Bacteroidales bacterium
CTGTAAATAACCGGATTCCACTGGTCGCCGGCGCCTGCTGCCGGGGAATAGCCGTAGAACCGGTCGAAGCCGCGTCCGGTAGGCCAGCGGTTGAACGGGCCTGCCGCTGTTACATCCGACGTCGAAGTGACATGGTATTTGCCTACGGCGAAGGTGTTGTAACCGTTTTCGCGAAGTATCTCGGCAATGGTAGCCGTTTCAAAGGGCAGGTAACCGTCGTACCCGGGCGTGCCGTACGACTGGTTGGCAAAAAACCCGAAATGCACGCTGTGCTGGTTGCGTCCGGTGAGCAGTGCAGCGCGGGTGGGCGCGCTAAAGGCGCAGGTATGCCAGTTGGTGTAGCGCAGGCCGTTGTTCGCCAGCCGGTCGAACGCGGGCGTTTCAATCAGTCCGCCAAACGCGGTGGCAGCGCCGTAGCCGATGTCGTCTATCAGAATCCACACCACGTTGGGCGCTCCGGCAGGCGCTTTCGGATGCACATCGGGATACTGTTCCCGGGTTTCTTCAATTGTCTTGCCTATTTTCCCTTCAAATTTGGGCGTAGGGCTGTACTGCGCCGCTACTGCGCCGCTTAGCAAAAGCGTTGATGAGAGCAATCCGATGTTTTTATTTTTTAATATATTCATGATGTTTACTTTTATGTTTTTAAACTTTTAACTGTCTGTTGATCGGATGAATTTTCCGTAGAAACGGCGCGTCTTTCGGTGAAAAGTTGCTGAACATGGATGATAAACCGTACCGCAAATATAATAAATAATGCTGTTCCGGTGACGACGGCGGATAAAAATCGTCCGATGCTTTTACTGTCGATGATTCGATGCATAATGACTGTGTTTGAATTTATAGGTTTATTTTCTTCGTAATCAGATATTTTTCTTTTCCCGGTTTTATTTTCTGCCATTGTTTTTGACGATCGTTAAAGCTATTCGAATATTTGAGAATCAACGGATTTTTATTTATTCGGTTTCGCTTGAGCAGATAAACTTCGTATTCGGATAATATCTAATTTAAAGGCGATAGCCCTAAAGACCGCTGTCAGGATCGGATTCTATGACGGAGCCGTACAGTTCAAATTCGGCGATGCGCGGATTCCCGACGGTGTTCGCCCACAGCGGATGCGTCACCACTACTCTGATGTAGCGGAAGGGCGTACCGGTATATTCCGGGAAAATATCAAAGGTGAAGCCGTTGTCTTTGGCGTAAAGCATGTCGTCGGAAGTAGGCGTCGAACTGCCGGAATTGGGCACGGTTTCGCAGTCGGCGATTTTAGTCCATCCGCCTTCGGTTTTCCATTGATCCGTCCCGTCAAAATGCGCCCAACTGGTCCAGTAGGCGAGGCTTAACAGTTGGGTGGCGAAATCCGTCGTTTGTTTGGGCGTTTCGTTGGTCGCCCATATTTCATACTTCTTCAGGTTCTGTCCTCCCATTTCATTGCCCTGATCGTGGAACAGTTTGTGCTCGCAGATGGCGCACGACTTTCCCAAATCAATGGTGAAATAAAGCGGCAGGAGTATCTCTCCCGACCTGTCTGTGGAAATGTACCGCTCAGGTGTATTATTGTAGCCGGCGCCCCAAAAATCGGCACGGTTTTCGTTGTACATTTTATAGAAATAATTTTGTCCTCCATTAAGCGGGCAATCGCCGCGCCACAGTTTGCTATTATCGCTATCGCCATATCGTGACCAGATGAACTGCCCCTGATCATTCATGCTCGGAATCCTGGCTTTCGACAGCGGCGTCAGCACGGTATCCAGCGGTTCGGAATAATTGCCCCAGCGGTCTTTGAGGCGGATCCGGAAACTTCTCGGGCGGTGTTCAAATTCCTTGAAAAGGTATATTCCGTTTTCCGCGCTGGAGTAATAGCTTAAATCCGTGGCCAGCCCGGTGGAGTCGTCTTCCGAATACAGCAGCACGCCGATGCTTGCACGGGAAGGATTTTGCCAGGTCGCCACAATGCTGCCGAAACCGCCCGACACTTGCAAGGATTGCCGGATATGCTCCAGCGGCGAGGTCAGCGGACGAATCCGTACTTCCAGCGGTTCGGAACGGTTGCGGCTCTGATCCACCGTAATGAGCCGGACAATCCGGACGATGGTGTCCGTAAACCCTTCTACTACTATGCTGTCGCGGAAGGTCGACGCCCATGCTTCGGTAACGTCGCCTTCCCTGCGGGAGTATTCGGCAATTACGCCCAGCAGGTCGGCGTCCTGCGGCGGCAACGCAAAGCGGATGATCGCTCCGCCGGGAAAATTAGTCGTGTCGGTAACCGTTACCTGCCTCGGCGCAATGTTGTCTTTGACGGTATCGTCATAGTTCGGTAATTCGGCGCATCTGTCCGTGAACAGTATCACGGAGGCGCTCATCAATAAAAAATATATTCTTTTCATTTGATTATTTAATTTTCATTTTCATTTGATTAAATTTGATCTTCGCCGGCCACCCCCGACAGGTGATTCGTAGTGAGCGGTAAACCGGTCGTTTTTTACCATCCGGGATTTTGTTGAATATTTTTATTTTTCAACAGGTTTTCATATCTGAGCGGCCACAGATAATCCTTTTGTTCGAAGGAGGGGCGGTACACTTCCTGCACTTGGTTAAACTCCTCTGCGGTTTCGCCGTAGATATTCAATCCTTTGACAGGCTGGTTCAGGTATGTTTCCGACCATTTCCAGCGTCGCAGGTCCCAGAAGCGGACGCCTTCGAAAGCGAATTCGTTGAGGCGTTCCTGCCGTATGATGTTGCGCAGGCCGTCCTGCGACGTATAATAGCCGGAATTGACGGCGTGATCCCTCCATGCTGTTCCTGTGGTGGGGATGGCGGATCTTTTCCGGACAAGGTTGAGCCATGTGTAGGGCGAATTGGGATCTGTTGTCCCGTCGGCGTCGCCGGTTGCACCGTAGGCTTCGTTGAGCGCTTCGGCGTAGAGCAGGTAGAGATCGGCCAGCCGGATAACGGGAAAGGCGTAACGGGTATAGGTGGGTGCGGTGGCAGCAGAGATCATTGACGTGCGGACGCTCACCATTTTGCGTGCAAGGTATCCGGTCGTGGAATGCCGGTCGTGGATAAGGCCGCCCAGCGTGTTGGCCTTGAAAAGAGTGGTTCCGAAGGTTTCGAAACTGCCGCCGCCGACGTACAGGCTACCGTCGAAGGTAATGGCGCCGTAGAAGCGCGGTTCGCGGTCGAAATGCAGCCGGAGGGTTTGGAAATTGTTGCTAATGTAGTCTTGATGCTCCGTTTCTGACGCTTCCCGCTCTTTTAACTCGTACCGGTCGGCAAATCTGTTCAGGTCTTTGTCTTCGTCGATGGGGACGCCGTTTTTGCTGTAAAACTGTTCCACTATATGCAGGGGCGGCGCGTTGCACATCAGCAGGTCGCTGGTTTTATTGGCTTCGGAGAAGGGCGGGTAACTGATTCTCTGTATCATGTTGGGATTGCTTGAGGGCAGTTGTCCCCAAATGATTTCGTCGTTCCAGTGTTCGGTAACGGCGGCTCTTACCTGCGTGGCGTTGATAATGGCCTGCGACACCAGTCCTCCGCTCGTGATGTCCGTTTCGTTAAGGTCGAAGAGATAGTGGCCTGCGGTGTCGGCATGTTGGATTGCTTCCTTTATGGCTGTGGCCGCTCTTTCCCATTTGGCGCGGTCGGGTTCGGTATTGACGGGAAACAGGGGGACGCCGCCTTCGCCGGTCAGGTTGTGCTCCACGTAATATTCGTTGCCGTTGAACAGGGGGCTGGCCGTCAGCGCGAGGGTCTGCGCCTTCACCGCCGCCGCAATAGCTTTGGTGGGTCGTCCCAAATCGGTAGCGTAATTAACAGTATAGGGCAAATCGACGATGGCCGAATCCAAAGTTTGGACAATGTAGTCGGCCACCTCGTCCACCGGACGGCGATATACCTGCACTAATTCCGGATCGGTGCTGATGGACAGATTAACATCGAGGATGGGAACAGGACCGTAGCAACGGAGCAGCCAAAAGTGATAATAAGCTTTCAGGAATTGGGCTTCGGCAATCCAGCGGTTTCTTTCGTCCACCGGCAGGTCGCCGGGCAGATCGATTTTTTCCAGAAAGATGTTCAGGTCGCTGATGGCGGTAAAGAGGGCAATGCCGCCGTCGATGTTGTAGGAATCCTGCTTGCTGGCCCAGTAATTGGCAATGGGCGTGCTGGTGTTCTGTTCGCCTTTGGCGATTCGCCACATTCTGGTGTTCATCACGTCGGTGTTCACTCCGTCGAACAGCCATACTTCATCTCCGCCGAAGAATCCGGGATAGACGTTCGGATTGGAAAAAACGGGCAGGAAGGAATAGCATCCGTACAGGTAGGCTTCCGCATGTGCGCGGTCGGTAAAAGCATGTTCGATGGAGGCAATATTGTCCGGCACGATGTCTAAATAATCGCAGGAAGACGCTACGCCGGCAAAGGCTGAAACAGATATTCCCCACAGGACGTTTTTTACATTTTTTACGGTTCTTTTCATTTTTAAAAAAATAAGAAATTGATCATTTGAAATTTTAAAATGCGATATTAATACCGGCGTTGATCACCCTTTGAAGCGGATAGTTCAGTCCGTTGCCTCCCATTTCCACATCCCAGAGTTTAAATTTGGAAAACAGCCACAGGTTGGTGCCGCTGGCATAGAGGCGCACCCTGTCTATTTTCCACCGGCGGGTCACCGACAGGGGCAGGGTGTAGCCCAGTTCGGCGCTTTTCAGCCGCAGAAAACGCCCGTCGCGCATAAACCATGTGTTCCTGACGCCGCTATCGGTATTGATTTCATTGTTGGCAATGTGGTAAGTGGACAGGCGTGGCCATGCGGCATAAGGGTTCTGGTTTTCCTCCGACCAGTGGTCGTCGGCGATGAACTGCGCCAGCCCTGTTTCGATGGCCGTTTCGTTGTCGCTGCTGGTCTTGTCGTTGTTGATGTAGCTGGCGATGAAAGGCGACATGGCTCTGGAATTGATCCAGAAGGACGACCTGCCCGACCCCTGAAAGAAAAACGAGAAATCGAACCCTTTATATCCGGCGGAGAGGCCGAATCCGTAGTTGATTTCGGGGGTCGTCGGGTATCCGACAGGCACTTTGTCGGCGTCGTTGATGACGCCGTCCCCGGAAACGTCCTTGAACTTGAGGTCGCCGGCGCGTCGTTCGCCAAATTCCTGCCGCGCCGCGCCGTTGGCTTCGGCGTCGTCCAGAAAGAGCCGTTCGGCGACATATCCCCACTGCTGGGAAATAGCTTTTCCCTTGCGCGATCTCCACGGCTGCCCGGCGCTGACATAATCAGCCTCTTCATAAAAATCGTACACCGACCGCGCACAGGTAAAATTGGCTCTTGCCGTGAACCACCAGTCTGTTCCTATGGACTGGTTGTAGTCCAGCGATATGTCCGTTCCTTTGCCGTTGGCTTCGCCCACGTTCACTTTGGGCGTACTCCACAGTCCCATGGTGCTCGGCACGTCGGCGCGCGATTGCAGGATATTGACCCTGTGTTCCTGAAACAGGTCGGCCAGTATTTCAATCTTTCCGTCCAGCAGCCCCAGTTCGATACCGAGATTGCTTTTGTAGGATATTTCCCACCCGATTTCCGAATTGGGATAATTACTGATCGTGATTCCGGTTCTGGATTTGCCGGAGCCGTTTACGTCGTATCCGGTCGCATAGCTGCCGCCTCCGTCAAGGTCGATCAGCGAGATGTAGAAAAAACGTTCGCTGCCGATTTCATCATTGCCTACCAGCCCGTAAGTGCCTCTGAATCGCAGTTTGCTGACATATTTGTCCAACACGCTGTTTTTCCAGAACGATTCGTTGGACACGCTCCATCCCAGTCCGATAGAAGGAAAGAATCCCCAGCGGTGCCCTTTGTCGAATTTTTCGGAACCGTTGTATCCGAAGTTAATTTCTCCGAAATAGCGTCTGTCATACCCGTAGGTGAAGCGTCCGGAAACGCCGAGGTTTCTTTTCGGCAACGATTCGGCCAGCGTTTCGGCCTCGGTAGTGAGCGAGTTGCGGAGTATGCTTACCAACATGCCGTTGACGTCGTGTTTTTCGCCGAATGTCCTGCTGTAAGCAATGGAAGCTTCGGCGTAGAAGGCGCTCGACACCGTTGAAGACCTGTCCGTACCGGGGTTATAGCTCAACGCTTCTTCGCCTTTATACGCGCCTTCGGAATTGATCTCCCGCAGGAAATATTCGTTGTTGGCCTTGTCGTATTTAATAACATGGTAATAATACGGGCTGTAGGCTCTTGACAGGCTGAAAGAGGCGTTTCTGGTGGTATTTCCCAGCACGCGGGCGCTTAATCCCTCGATCCATCGTCCGAAATCCTGTTTCAACTCGAACTGGGCGAGTATCAGCGTACTGCTTTCCTGCCGGTAGCCTTTGACTAATTCGGCATAAGGATTCAGATACCTGCCGCTGGTGCCTCCGAACAAAATATGATTCACGTGGGCGTAATTCCTGTCCGGCTCGTAATAAGCCGGAAAGCGAACGGGGCTTACCTGAAGCATCTTTTTATACAAATCGTTACCACCGCCGATGGGACCGTTATAATCGTCGAAAGTGCCGTGTATGCGAATAATGGCTTCGGTGGAGGAGGTCAGGTTGATGTTGATGTTCGACCGTACGAGGTACTTTTTCAGGTCGATGTTGTTGTTAAAACTGTTTCGTCGGTCTACTTTCAACACCCCGTTGTCCTGAGCGAAGGAGCCGGCAATGTAGTAGCGTGCCACTTTTCCGCCGCCCGAAATATTGAGGTTGGCTCTCTGGTTGGACGTTACGTTTTTGGTGAGCATGTTCATCCAGTCCACTGCGGGATACACGTAAGGATTGACCCCCGAAACGGTATTTTCGATGTATTCGTTCGAATAGACCTCCGGCGCCTGTTCCGTCCCTGTGGCGCGGGTTCTCACCGCTTCGTTGTACAGGCGCATGTAAGTGGCGGGATCGGCCATTTGAATTTTTTGCGTCGGCTCCGACCATGAGTTTTCAAACCGGAAGGAAACTTTTGCTGCTCCTTCTTTCCCTTCTTTGGTGGTGACCAGCACTACTCCGTTGGCTCCCCTTGCTCCATAGACGGCTGTTGCCGTGGCGTCTTTCAGGATGGAGAAGCTGGCGATGTCGTCCGGATGCAGGCGGGATAAGTCGTTGGTGGTTACTTCCACGTTGTCGATCAGTATCAGCGGATCCACCTTGCCGGTACCGAAAGTGGTGATACCCCGTATGAAGAACTGTGCGTTGTCCTGTCCGGGTTCGCCGCTGGTCTGGTAGGAAATCACGCCGGCTATGCGTCCGGCGAAAGCGGTGGTCAAGTTGCTGGAAGGCACATGCAGGTCTTTTACGTTCACGGTTTGAATGGATGAAACCACGCTTTCTTTCTTCTGTTTCCCGAAACCTACGATGGTGATCTCTTCCAGTTCGTTGGTCAATGGGGCGAGGGTGATTTCAATTTCCGCGTCTTCGGTAACGACAATCGAAAACGTTTGATAGCCGATAAACGATATGTTCATTTGGTCTTCGGACTTTGCTTTGATGGTAAACGACCCGTCGGTATCGGTCAGCACCCCGCGGGTAGTTCCCGCAATGGTGATGGTAGCGCCCGGCAGCGGCGAGCCGTTTTCGTCAATGACATGCCCCTTGACGGTAATGTCCTGCTGCTGAAACGAAACGGAATGGTTCCTGCCGGCGTTTTCCGGATAAAATCCGTTGCCGGCTCTCAAAAAACCGGTATTGATACCGAAAAAACTTAAAATAATAATACTGCGTACTGTATTGATATTAATAAAATACATACCTTTGTGATGTTGTTTTGATGATTGGTAATTTTCGTTGAAACGATACGCTCTTTCGTCTTTGAATGCCATTCCTAGGGACGAAGAGTAAACTTAAGGTGGTTGCCTTGACGGGCAGTCACCTTTTTTCATTCCGGAGGCTCTTTTCCGGCAAAGACGTCTGTTTTACGGTTCATACTCCTTCTTATTTAATTAAAATACATTCATTTCTTACTTGTCGAGGCAGATGAAAACAAGTCCTGCATTTATCTACCGGATTACTGTATTTATACATTGCTCAACACGGCTAAGATTTTTGACAAAGGTAAGGCGTCCGTTTGTGGCCGTCAATACCATGTTTGTGGTATTTTCAGACTAAAATTTTCTGAGGCGCTATTTTTAGGTTTATTTTTTTATTGAGGCGCTATGGGGCAGCGGACTGTCCATCCGCCCGCTTTTTTCCCATCCACAGGCGCGAATGTAGGTTTTCGTCCGGTTCGAGTAACTGCGTGTGGCGATTGTCCGCGTTGCCTTTACGAATTGAACTTACCCTGTCTTTCCGGATTTGGAGATTTTTCAATTCGGGCGTGAATTCTTTGCAGATATCGTCTACGAGACAGAAAATTTCAGTAATTTTGCACGCATCATTTGAATGGAAAAACGATGGAAATAGCGGCATTGGTATCTGGCGGAGTAGACAGTTCGGTTGTAGTGCATCTTCTGAAGGAAGCAGGCTACGATCCGGTGATATTTTATATCCGTATAGGGATGGAAGAGAACGGGGGGTATATCGATTGTCCTTCGGAGGAGGATATAGAGATGACGACGTTCATTGCTAAAAAATATGGATGCCGGATGGAAATTGTGTCGTTACACGAAGAATATTG
>JAIRLS010000183.1 GCA_031259205.1 Bacteroidales bacterium
TTTAATTTCTCGATCTTCTAACAAACTTGATTGTTTTAATCTTTTTTCTCTTCTTTTAATCAATAATGTTTTATCAGCCTCATTTAATGATGGATTCATATTTTCGTAACACATTTTTGTTTGTTTCGCCATATTCTCTGTAACTAGTTTAATTATATTTTCTTTCACTTCCATCTTTGTTTTTAAGAATTGACTTTCTTTTTCTTTTTCTATTTCTATTTCTTTCTCTTTTTCTTTTTCCATCCTTTCTTTTCTTTCTTTTTCTTCTTTTAGTTTTTTTAGTCTTTCTTTTTCCTTTTCTTCTACTTTTCTCAATCTTTTTTCTTCTGTTTCAGGGAAAGTAATACAAAACGCAGGAAATTTTGATGATTTTATAATTGAAATTGAAGGATTGGAAATAGAAGATGCAGAAGACTGAGGAGATGCAGAAGATTTCTTTGAGTTTTTATATCCTACAAAATCATTAAAAAATAAAGAGTATGAAAAAGTTAATTTTAATATTTGTTGTAAGTAGCGCCTTATGGGCTTGTGAAAAAGAAGATTTTCAAGTAATATTTGCTGATCCCAGTTTTGAAGATGGCGCCACCGAGGTCGCATGGATGCCGTTCCTTTATTTTTTTACATCTTCCGAATATCACTATGGACACAGGAGGAGTGATGGGAAGACTACAGTCGTTTTTTACTGTGATACGGTGAATCCTCCCCGGAAGAAGGTTTTTGAGAACTTTCCCCCTCCTCAACCCGACCCCGGTGTAATTTACAGTACCGATTATGCAGGGATAATACCGGAGGATTGTAAATTGCTGCCCAACCGGAAATATTATTGGAGGTGTGTGGCTATTTCCGGAGAAGGGAACCAAGTATCTTCCGAAATCTATTCTTTTACTACCATCGACACGCCGGCCATTGAAAATAAAAAATGGGAATTAAAACAAATCGGATCTTTGGATGAAGGATTTTTTGATTATTCTCATTTTCAAGATACATTGACCACTTATGTGGATGTTTATGATTTTTTTCCGAAAGGAAATTCCGCTACGGTTAAAAGATGGAGACCATGGGGCGTTGGCATGGTGGAAGAAGAGATATCTTTTTCATTCTCAGCGGATGTTATATCTTTTAGGGGATCGGATTACAAAGTATTAAATTTCGGACGTTTGACACAAAACGAGCCATTGTTTCTCACAATAGAACGCATCTTTGATTCTATTATGTTTTTGTATGAACCTGTTGACTTATAGTAATTTTAAAAATCAATCGCAATGAATATTCGTTGTCGTTTGTGGGGGATTTTAGCATTGTCGATATTTTGCATGGAGATGTCGGCACAGGAAGGAAGGTATTGTATTCGAGCAACTCGATTGGAATATAGCGGTAGTAACAGTGGGATGTGTGGCGCCGCTTCCAATCGAAACATGTGGCTGACTGTGAAATACCAAACGGGGAAAGAACCTTCGTATGACTTGATGCCGGGCTCACTGACTTTTTCTACGCATTATAGACCTGTTAACTTTCACATGTGCGTATCTGTTTCTCGAGAAAGTTATCCGTGGCTTTTTTTCATTGATCCGAATTTGGGAGTAACCGACTATTTTTTATCCAGATCGGATGCCGATAACTGTTCCCCCGATCAGCCTTATACATCGGGAATGGGATCGTTTGATCTTAAAGCCGAAGCACAGAAAAAGACAGGATTATGCAAAAGAAAAATTTCCGGTAAATATCGAATTACAGTGGATGACCCCATTGAAATAAAAAATGTTTACTTTAGAAAAAATAATGAAAAAAATTCTTCAGACTCAGGTTGTGAAGGAGAAGATGAAATTGTCATTGAATTGTCAGCATTTTGCAATTTGAAGGGAAATAATAAACTTCAGATTTATGATCAAAAGGCAAAAGTATGGAAAGACCTGTCTTATCTTCTTTTCTGATAATTGTTATTATCTTTGTGAAATAAATTCAGTTGTAAATAATAAAAAATCATTAAAAAATAAAGCGTATGAAAAGAAATATTCAAACTTTTAATTCTCAAAATGTTAAAAACAGGGAAACGACATTATCAGCCAAATGGTGTTGGTTGGCGCTGTTGGCGCTGACATTTTCCTGTAAAAAGGACGATCCCGGCATTTCTGCCGAATACGCGGACGAACTGATCTCCGTTACCCACGTCGGCAGCGCCGTCAAAAAGAAGAGCGAGGGGCCGCTCTATGCGTATTCCACCGTGAACATGACGCTGGACGGTGACCGTGTTTCCCCCAGGCCTTACGGCAGCGTGTATTTCCGGTGGACTTACGACAGCGTGTCGGTGATAATTGACGGGGTACGGGAGAAAGTAACGTACAGTCTGGATGGCAACAGTATAACGGTAACCCCCAACCCCTATTATACAAAAACGGGCATATTAACGCTCGCCCTGCACATGAGCATCTTTTACTCCCCCACGCCCGACGCCTTGCCTTCCAATGTCAACGGCTGGAAATTCCTGCGTACGGAAACAGAAGAAGTCCAGTATCAGGCGTATGCCGCCTTACTTCCGCAGCAGGCTTTGAAGCAGCCGCAGCAAAGTTCCGTTACCGCTTCGGTGTACTACGTGCCGTCGATAGGCGTGCGGATGCCCTGTGGCGAAACGGTGTATGAAAATTACAAGTATGAGTTTGTTCCTTCGCTGAGCCTCAATGGGGCGTCCAAGCCGCTCACAGTGGAACATGCCGGCGATTCGCTGTATTATTTCCACTATGCGGGCGTGCTGGAAAGCGGACGGACGTATGCTTTTTCGGCAACGGCGAAGTGGTACCGCAGGACGGGTGAAACATGGACGGCCTGCGACGCGCGTTTTGACGAAACGGTGTCATGGACGGTAAACGCGACGGCAAACGCTTCCGTGTCGCCGCTCGTACCGGACGATATCGAGTTTTCCTACCCGATGGACAGGCAATTCAACTTCCTGCGCAGGGAGTACCCCAAGGGATATTTCCGCCTGTATAGCCGCGAAAAGATGAAAATACTCGACAAACGTTCCTATATCAGGATAAAGGATGTGCTGTACGGCGACGTCATGGCGGCACAGGAAGAAATTGCGTACAACAGCGAACGGAACGTGCTGGAATACGTGATGCCGAACATACTGGAACCGCAGCGTGTCTATAAAACCGAAATTGTGGACGTGGCGACGCAACAGCCGCTGTACGCCTATTTTTTCAAAACCGGCAAATTTGATAATTTTACCGAAAAATGGCAGGCGATCAAGTCGTGTTTCAAAAAAGATGAAAAATGGAGACATCCTGAGAGAATAGAATATTTTTATGAAAACGCTGTTTTTGAATATGACTATTACATACATATACAGAAGTTCAATATAAGAAATCCGGAGGAAGTGTTAGACAGCTATGAGGCGGACGATCATTCCGGAATCATGCCGCTGGTACAGTTTGAAACCCGCGTGGACGAACAGTGGAAAACTACTGCGGACTGGATGATTTACGGCCAGCCGTCGCTGTCGTTCGACAGGAAAAATTACGGGTGGAAAAGATTCGGCTTCCCTCCGGTGAGGGCTATCGTATTTGAAGCCCGCCCTGTTTTGCTGGCGGATGAACAATGCGCCACCGGAGACGGAACAGTACCGTCCAACTATTCGTGCGTTTTTTCATGGTATGTGCAAACGATGACACGCTGGGACAAGTATTCGGCACATACCAATGCCTATAAAATACGTAAGGAACAACGAACGGAATGGCAAGAGATTGCAGCAGGGAATTATGAAGGGTTGCCCTGGATGGATTTGGATTTTATCTTTAATGATCCGCCTGATGTTTATCCTCTGATGGATGCATTTTATGTATTGCCGGGCATTAACATAGAAACCACTGTTATCAGAAATATACAGTTACCATAAAATAAAATAAATAATATGAAAAAGTTAATTTTTACCGGATTAGCAGGGATTGTCCTGTACGCTTGTCAGGAAAAAGATTTTTGGAATGTAGAGTTCTTTGAACCGTATATGGAAAACGGACGTACGGAAGTAGCGCTATATCCTGAATTAGGCTTCCTCACTAAAGAGTATAATTCTACAAACGACGAACGGTATCATTTTTATTGCGATACTGTTCATCCTCCGCAACAGTTACTTTTTTCCGGGATGTATCATGCTTCTGGCAGGGTTCCGTTTGAGAAAAAACTACTTCCTGACCGTGTATATTACTGGAAATGTGTTGTTACGGAGGGCAAACGGCACGAAAAGTCATCGGAAATTTATTCCTTTACTACCGGAAATTTATCTTTGATTGAAGGAAAAGTATGGGTATTGGGGGAAGTAGTGAAATTTGAAAATTACTGGATTCCGTCGGGAGCGCGAAATATTGAATATATGGATGATTTCATGATTATTGGCGATATCACCCGATTCCGGCCCATGGGCGATTCGGCATTCATGGTACAACGATATAAGAGGGGAGGGGGAGTTCTTCCCATTTATCCGCAGCAAGAACCGTTTAAATATACGGCAGATTCAATGTATATCGGAGAAAAATCATTCCGGCTTCTGAATTACGGACGCGACAACCGGAACGCTAAGGATACATATTTTATTGACTTGGAAATACCGTTCGATCGTCTCATATTCCGTTATGAAGATTCCAAAAAATGAAAAAGGATAAATGGAATAATTTTTAGGGTGACGCATTGTCGAAGTCAGGAGAATGCAAGTTTTACGGAAAGCCCCTGCGAATACGATGTCGCAGCCGGCAATTATTACCCTCTATTCCAACTGTATATTTCTTCCCGATAAGATGGTTTTCACCTTTGAATACAGTTTTCTATTGATATGTATCGCCTACGGCGAATTAATCCGTTGATTTTTAGAATACCCCCCTTTTTCTTATCCCGAATTCAGGTTATGGTAAGCATAAATCTACCCTACCTTCCTGCTCTTCCTGCCCACATAAGTCCAAAGTTCATCCACTTCCAAACCATCATAATACTGCTGCTCAGGTTGTAGCGGATGCCGGCAGTGATCAAATTACGTCCCTGTTATTGAGACGGACGGTTTTAGGAGCCTATACCCATTTTACCAGACTGAAATCCTGACGGTGGGGCAAATCCGGGTTTTTGGGAAACATGCGGATGCCGAACTCGAAAGCGCCGGTTTTCATCGGCAACAACGAAACTTCGTAAACGGCCGTTCGTCCGCTGACAGAGGCCAAGTTGAACTCTTTCTGTTCGTACAGCTTGGCGCGTCCCTTTTCGGAGAGCATTTCCACAATCAAAAACTCAACGCCGACGTCTTCCGGATCAAGTTCGTTCAAATCAACAACAACTTCGCACTTGTATTCACTCCCTACCATGATTTGTTCCCGCAGCACGTCGGGGGTTTTAACCGACAGCACTTCAATGCTTTCCCAACTGCGAAAGACTTTCTTTTTCCATGAGGAGAGTTCTTTTGCCATTTCGAAATCATTTTCTACGATTTTGCATTTGCGTTTGTGCAGCGGGAGATAATAATGATTCATGTAATCGTTGAACATCCGCGTGGTGGAGAAATTGGAAGCCACTCTTGCAATAGAGTTTTTGACGAACCGCACCCACCCGGAAGGCACATCGTCATTGCCGCGGAAATAGTACAGGGGGGCAATTTCATTTTCGATCAGGTTATAAATGGTTTCGGCGTCCAGTTCATCCTGTGCGCCGCTGTCGTCGTAGGCGTTTTCTTCGGGAAGCATCCATCCGGCGTTTTTGGCGTAGCCTTCTGCCCACCATCCGTCCAGTACGCTGAAATGCAGCACGCCGTTCATTACTGCCTTTTCTCCGCTGGTGCCGGAGGCTTCCAGCGGCCGTGTCGGGGTATTGAGCCAGACGTCAACGCCTGAAACCAGATGACTTGCCAACTCCATATTGTAGTTTTGCAGGAACACGATTCGTCCGATAAATTCGGGGCGTTTGGACATTTCAACTATCATTTTGATGAGATCCTGTCCGGCTTTATCTGCCGGGTGCGCCTTTCCTGCAAAGATGAACTGTACGGGCATTTCGGCATTGTTGACGATTTTTGACAGCCGGTCGAGGTTGCGGAAAAGCAGATGCGCCCGTTTGTAAGTTGCAAAACGACGCGCAAAGCCGATGGTTAAAATATTTTTGTTGAAGCGTTCGGCGACATCGACGATATATTTCGGATTTTGGTAATCTTTGGCTGCCGGTTTCCGCAGGTGATGATCTTTCATGTACTTGATCATTTCCGCCCGCAACTGGTTGCGTATGTTCCATATTTCCTTGTCGGGCACGTCATAGATCCTGTTCCATCTTTCTTTGTCGATTTGATGGTTGAAGAAATCGTTGCCGAAATATTTTTCATAAAGCCGTTTCCACGGAACAGCCGTCCATGTGGGGACATGCACGCCATTGGTGACATAGCCCACGTTCAATTCTTCGGCGATATATCCCGGCCACATGGGGGAGAAAATGTTTTGGCTGACTTTTCCGTGAAGACGGCTCACGCCGTTGATTTCCTGTGAGAGATTGGCTGCCAGGAAACTCATGGAAAAGCGTTCGTTGTGGTCGGAAGCATTGATTTTTCCCAGTCCCATAAACTGTTCCCAGGTGATGTTCAATTTATTGGGATAATGGGAGATGTACATTCTCATCAAGCCTTCCGGGAAAGAGTCGTGTCCGGCGGGCACCGGGGTATGCGTGGTGAAGAGGGAGGAGGAACGCACGATTTCCAGGGCTTCCGGAAAAGTGAGATTGCATTGATGGATATATTCAAAAAGGCGTTCGATACCGATAAAGGCGGCATGTCCTTCATTGCAGTGATAAACGTCTAATTTCAGTCCCATTGCTCTTAATGCGCGGATGCCGCCCACTCCGAGCAGGATTTCCTGTTTCAGGCGGTTTTCTTCGTTGCCGCCATAGAGGTGGTGAGTAATGGAGCGGTCTTGCTCAATGTTGTCTTCAAAGTCGGTGTCCAGCAGGTAAAGATCGATCCGGCCTACCTGTACTTTCCAGATGCGGGCGTTGAGCGTACGTCCCGGGAAAACGATGCCGATGGTTGTCCAGTTGCCGTTTTCGTCGCGGATGGGTATGGCGGGTATTTTGGTAAAGTCTTGCGAATCGTGGAAGGCGATTTGTTCACCGCCGGCAGAGATTACTTGCGAGAAATAGCCGTAACGGTAAAGCAGTCCCACCGCCACCATGTTTGCGTTGAGGTCGCTGGCTTCTTTCAGGTAGTCGCCGGCAAGGATGCCCAACCCGCCGGAGTAAATTTTCACGGAAGTGTGCAAACCGTATTCCATGCTGAAATAGGCCAGTTTGGGGTCGGTCTGGGATTCCTTTCCTTTCATGTATTCTACAAAACGGTTGTGAACGCTGTTGAGACTGATCATGAAAGAGCGGTTTTTTTCCAGTTCTTTCATTTTATTGTAAGGAATCTGTTCAAGGAAGACGACGGGGTTTTTTTCACATTCGATCCATGTTTCGGGGTCGATAGCGTTGAACAGTTCTTCGGCGTCGTCATTCCAGCACCACCAGAGGTTGTTGGCCAGTTCTTCGAGCGCTTTCAAACTTTCGGGAATGTTTTTGTTGATAAGCATTCTTTTCCACTTGGGCAAGTCGATACCCGGTCGTTTGTCCATTTGCGGAATGTCTTCCACGAGTTCTTTGACGGGGGTAAACTGCACTACGACTTCCTGAACGTCGCGCAGGGCTTTATCGTAGGCTTTTTTGTAGTATTCGATGAAATTTGACCACAGCGCAATGCGCGAGGTTTGATAGGCTGCTTCGCGATTTTTTGTTTCTTCGTCTTCATTCAGGCTCGAAGCGGCAAAGATATTGTCGGAAATGGCGGAGATCATTTCTTTGTCGTTCGAATCCGTGCGGGTAACTACATGCACGGCAGTGTTGTCGGGCGCATACTCTTTTACCCACAAGCCGAAGCCTGCCAGTGTTGTGGTAATGGTAGGCACATGGAAAGCGACGCTTTCGAGCGGGGTGTAGCCCCACGGCTCATAATAGGAAGGATATACGGACAAATCAAGACCGATGAGCAGTTCGTAATATGTCAGGTCGAAAATGCCGTCATTTCCGTTGAGATAACAAGGCACAAAAATGACTTTTACTTTGTCGTCCGTTTCGTTTTTCAGGTTTGCTTCGGCTATTTCCCTGAGAATCGGGTCATAGTCCGCATCGTGCAGATTATGGGAAAGAATTTTGCCGTCCTCGTTTTTGAGGCCTGGGTTATGCAGGATTTGCTGGAGGTCTTTGCGGGGGCCGTAATGGTTGGCAGGGATCAGGATGAAGGCAATGACTTCCCGTTCGGGGGATTTCTTTTTCAATTCGCCCAGCGACTTGATGAAAATATCTATTCCCTTGTTTCTAAATTCATAGCGGCCGCCTATTCCGACAAAAAGCGGGTTTTCACTGATTTTTCCAAAAAGCGCAGCGGATACCTCTTTCATTTTTTTACGCGCCTGTTCGCGTCCTTTCTGGTAGTCGTCGCCTTGCGGGACGAAGGAATCTTCAAATCCGTTGGGGGTTACTAAATCCACTGATTTTCCCAGGAAATGCGTACATTCATTTCCTGTTATTTCGCTCACTGTGGTAAAGCAGTTGGCATGCAGGGCGGAAAGTTTTTCCAGCGACTGTTTGGCGGTAACGCCAAATTCGGACGCCTTCAATTCCGGGTTATAGCTGTTCATGGCGCCGTAGAGGGGCAGTTGGTTTCCGGCAAGGCAGCGTCCCAATACAGTGGCATGCGTAGTGAATACGGTGGCCACCTGCGGCAGGTTCATCCGCAAATAAAGCAAACCGGTACCGGTCATCCATTCGTGAAACTGTGCCAAAGCCGTGTCGCGAATGGTAAAATGATAACGAACGAAACTTTCAATCACTTTTCCGGCAGCATAGCCGAAAAGGGCGGGTTCCACATAATCCCACTGGCCGGAAAGAGAATCCAGCTTGAAGGTTTCCCAAAATTTGGAGAAAATAGCGTTCTTTTGTAGGGTAAATGACTGAAAATCGACAATAACCACAATAGGATTCCCGGCGATGTTCCACCGTCCGATTTTGATATGCAGCCCTTCTTCGTTGGCTTTGATTCTCCATGATTTAAACAGTTGAGAATCTTCAACAAATTCGGGATTCTCGTCGGTATCACGCCATACGTCCGGTCCTATCAGGATGTAATTGCTCCCGTATTCATTGACTAACGTCAGCGCTTTTGTGGATATTACGGTGTGAATGCCGCCCACTTTGTTGCATACTTCCCAACTCGTTTCAAAAATATAATCGGGTTTCATTAAGTTTGTATCCATATCATCATTAAATTTTAATAAATTTTCTTTCTACCAAAAACCTCAAAAGTACTAAAAAATGATAAACTACACTTTTTTTTGATAAATATTTTTGATAAAAAAAGTATGGGAAGCAAAAATGCCCATTGGCGGACGGTGATGCCCTAACGGAATTTTGGAACGGTTGGTAATCCGTAACGATGGTTTTTCGCGGACGCCGTTGCGGTTCAGGCGAGCAGCGACGCGCTGTCCGTGTCGGCGTACAGTATGGCTTGCCTGTGTTTGCGCAGGCAGGTGGCCGGAATGGATTCGGAAACGTCGTCGTTGATGGTATGGTAAACCGCCCATGCCTTTGTTGATCCGGGTACCGTGCAAAAGATATACGCGGCGCGCATCAGTGCGGGAATGGTAAGCGAAAGCGCATGGGTAGGCACTTCTTCGATAGCGTCGAAACAGCCGTCGTTGACCTGTTGCATTCTGCATGTCCGGTCTAAATTAACTGTCTTTACCCATTCGGGATCGTCAAAACGCGCTACATGCGGGTCGTTGAAGGCGATATGTCCGTTTTCCCCGATTCCCATGCAGACGATGTCCGCCGGATATTGCTGCAACAAAGCGGCATAGCGAGAGCACTCTACATTCGCACAGGGATGGTTTCCGTCGAGATAATTGACGGAACGAAACGGTAAGTTGCCGAACACATGTTTTTTCAGGTAGCTGCCGAAACTTTGCGGCGATCCGGCAGGCAACCCGACGTATTCGTCCATGTGAAAGGCATTGATGCAACGCCATTCAATGTCTTTGTAAGAACATAACGCTTCGAGAAATTCGTTTTGCGAAGGGGCGGCTGCAAAAATCATGTTCAGTTCCGCTTTTTGTTCCAACAGGCTATGAATTACCGAAACGGCGTCCCGGGCTACCGAAACGCCCAATTCTTGCCGGTCGGGGAATATTCTTACGGTAAGACGATCTTTTTGGAAGGACTGTATCATTTTTATTACTCGAAATAATTTGTTTTTGTTATTGAAGATGATGAAAAAGTATGCGACCGCCGACCATTGTCAGCAATATATTGATATCTTTGTCGAAAATGACGATGTCGGCGTCTTTCCCTTTCATCAGGCTGCCTTTCGTTTTGTCGATGCCCATGATGCGGGCCGGAGTGGAAGCGGCCATTTGAATGGTCTGCAATAGCGGGAATTTGGCCGAATACAGGCACGTACGCACGAGTCTGTCCGCAGTGGCTGTGCTGCCGGCAAAAGCCGATCTGTCGGGCAGTTTGGCCACTCCGTCCTCCACGATGACCGGCTGTCCGTTCCGGAGGCTGCCGATGATGGAAGCGCCTTCCGGCATTCCTGCCGCCCGCATCGAATCGGTGACGAGTGCGATATTTGCCGCCCCTTTGATCTGATACGTCAATTGCAGTAAACTCGCCGGAAGATGTATGCCGTCGGCAATGAGTTCCACCGTCATGCCGGGAATCAGAAAGGCCGCTTCTACCATTCCCGCGTAACGGTAGGCATTGCGGCGCGTCACGCCCGACATGGCCGAATATAAATGTGTCACATGGGTAAAGCCCCATTCAAAGGCCTCCAGCGCCTCTTCATAGATGGCGTCGGTATGGGCAATGGCAGGAAGAATGTTACAGGCGAGCAATGCGGCTGCAAATTCCCTGCTGCCTTGCAACTCCGGCGCCGCACTCCACCGTGCAATGTCGTTTGTCGCCTTCAGTATCGGCAAATATTCCGCCGGTTGCGGATTCCGGATATATTTCGGGTCCTGGGCGCCCCGCTGGTTCATGGAGAAGTAGGGGCCTTCCAGATGCAGTCCCAGCATTTGCGCTCCTTTTTTGTTTTTGGAAAGGGCCTCGCGATACACGGAAATGGTATGCAGCAACTCTTCGCCGGTGGAGGCCAGCGTTGTGGGATACAGCGATGTGGTTCCATGAGCGGCGTGCATCTCGACCGCCGTCAGGTATGCCTCGACCGTACTGTCCATGAAATCGGCGCCTCCCGCACCGTGCGTATGCAGGTCAATGAATCCGGGCGACACATAATTGCCTTTGGCGTCAATTACTTCCGCATCGGGAAAACGGATATCCCCGCTGCCGATCTCGCATATCTTTCCGTTCTCCACGCAAACCTGCCCCTGAACGATTCTTGCAGGCGTAATAACAGCCCCGTTGATTATTTTAGTCCTCTTCCCGTCCATGATGTAATTTTATGTCCGTACACAGCATAGAATACAAGATAAAAAAAGCAGGGAATCAAAGCGCTATAAGCCATCCTTGTCCCGACGGCGTCTGCCAGATAACCGTATATCAACGGCAAAACAGCATTTCCCGACAATCCCATGATCAGAATGGAAGAACCTGTTTTGGTGAAACGTCCCAGGTGATGAATGGCCAGCGGCCATATTCCGGCATAAATCAAGGCATTGGGTAAACCCAGCAGCGCAACGAACCAGATGGAAATCCCCATTTCATAACCCCGAAACATCATACTTCCCGGCACCAGAAGAATGCAACAGGAAAAAATCATTCCTAAAATAGTGCAGATTCTCAACGCATTAACCTGACTGATAAAGGCAGGAATAAGGATGATTCCCGACACATAGCCGATGATGGTGGCCGTGAGCGTAAAGGATGGGAAATATTTGGCGGTAATCAGATCTAAGCCCATCGACTGTGCATAACCGATGATGGTGTCAATGGCGATGACCTGTGTTCCGACGTGGAGAAAAATAGCTACAGCGCCCAATACCAGATAAGGAAACTGGATTACATATTTTTTTCCGGCATGTGCTTGCTGTGTTTCTTCGTTTTCATCTTCGGTATTGATTTCCGGAAGCGAGGAATAACGGATAAAAATCCCTATCGTTACCAGTAAAACGCTCAGGCAGGCGTAAGGCGTTATTACGCGGCGTATCAGTTCGTCCAGCGCTACGGTTTTTTCCGCTTCGCTCATGGTGGGAATGGCGGCAAAGAGTTCTTTGTCCGTCGCTTCCAGAATGACGGCGGCAAAGACGAGCGGCGAAATGATACCTGCCAACTTGTTGCATACTCCCATGATGCTCATTCGTTGTGCGGCGCTGTCAATACTCCCGATAATGGTGACCAGCGGATTGGCGGCCGTTTGCAAAACGGCCAGTCCTGTGCCCATTGAGAACAGCCCGACAAGGAAAACGTGATAGGTTCGCGTCATGGCGGCGGGAACAAAGATCAATGCCCCGATAGCCAAGGCAAAGAAACCATACATGATTCCGCGCTTGAAACCTGTCTTTTTCAGCAAGATACCTGCCGGCATCGACATGACAAAATAGGCAATGTAAAAGGCAAAAGCCACCAAATACGACTGGAAATTGGTCAGTTCGCAAGCTATTTTGAAATAGGGTATCAGAATGGAATTTACCCATGATACAAAGCCGAATATGAAGAACATAAAGGCCAGTATCGCTATGGAAGTAGCTTGATTTCGATTATGGAATATCAATATGAGAGAGATTATGTGCGGATTATATAATTTTTTTGACTTGACTCAACGCTTTTCGCCTGATTTCTTCCATATCGACGGATACACCGCCTCTGCGTTTGCTTTCGTCGGCGGCTTCCATGAAAGTGAAAATTTCAAGTGTTTCTTCCGGAGTGACAGGCGAAATACCTGTTTGAAAGAATTTGACAATTTCTTTCAACAATGGGTCGTAGCCGTTATAGTCCCCCAAGGTTGTAATGCTTTTTTCACCGAAAGCATAACCGCCGTAGCCGGTTTTTCCTTCCCTCAACCCGCGGAACGTCCCGATGCGATCGCCTTCCCATACGCCTGTAACGAGGTCGGCGCCGGGCGTATGCACTCGCGTAACGGTTTTGCAGCCCGTACCCATAACGGTAAACAGGGCTTCAACGCCGTGTATCCCGTACCAGAAGAAATCGGGATGGGTTTTTTCCAACGGACTGGGGCTGAATGTTTCGGCTCCAAGTATCCTGCCTATGCTTTGTTGCTTGATGATGCTGTCGAAATTAGACATATAACGTAGCGACGAAGAGGAAAATACCGGCGTATGGTAGTCTTTGGCCGCTTGAAAGATACTGAACGCATCTGCCAGCGATCCTGCCACCGGCTTATCGATAAACATTGTTTTTCCGGCTTTTAACACGGGGATAGCCTGTTCTAAATGCGGATGCCCGTCATTGGTTTCAAGAAAAATCACGTCGGTTTTTTCCAATAATTCTTTGATCGAATTGACGATTTCCACACCTGATTTTTTCACTTCTTCGGTGATGTTCGGCACACGTTTTACGCTTGACTCAATATTCCTGCTGCCTTGCGGATAAGCCGCTACTATCTTGTATCCGCCGAAATCCGGCGATGCGTCTTCCCGGTTGAGCGATTTGGTGAAGGCAATGGCATGGGAAGTATCCAATCCTATGATGCCTGCGCGAAGCCCTTTCTTGACCGGCTCCCGTGCGTTGCCCGACGCCATTACCGACGCGGCCAATCCAATTCCGGCCATTGTTCCGGCCCGAACAAATGAACGACGATTCATCTCTCTTGTTTTTAATATATTATTGGTTTTTTCAAATTTTTGGTTCCCATCCCGGTTCGTAACTCCTGTTCCAGAAACGTTGTGCGTCGCTGTCGCCCACAATATGGCCGTCGGCAGGGTTGATGTCGAGCGTGCGGCCGGTTCTCAGGGAGATATTGGCCAACTGCATCAGCAAAGTGCATTTGTGTCCGGCTTCCACACTCATGTTGAGCGGCGTCCCTTTCCGTATGCCGTCGAAAAAATTGAGGATATGGATGGCGTCTAACTGCTGAGCAGGACTGACCTTGTTTTGCGGGTCGATGACGATGTCGCTTTTAACTTCCTTGACCAGTTTGTTGCTCTTGTCGTATATTTTGTAGTCATTGCCTCCGGAGATGAACAAACTACCATTGTCGCCGTAGAACAATACTCCTACGGAAGCATTTTCCGTCTGTTTGCCGTTACAACTGTGCCCTTCCCACAGCAAACTCGCTTCTTGTCCGAACTCAAGACTGACGATTTGCGTGTCGGGCGTTTCCCAATCGTCCCTGTGATAGTAACGGCCTCCGACGGAACTGACTTTGGTGGGGTATTTCAGATTCATTCCCCAACACAACAAGTCGATCATGTGTGTGCCGTTGTTCAGCGATTCGGCGGTGCCCCAGCGCCAGAACCAGTGCCAGTTATAGTGTACGATATTGTCTTTGTACACTGTGCGCGGCGCAGGCCCCTGCCACAAATCCCAATTGAGATATTCGGGTACGGCCGTTACTTTTCCCGTACCGATGCTTGGCCGGTTGTTCGCATACCATCCCTTACCGTAGTGCGGTTTTCCTATTATTCCGGACTGCAACGCTTCAATCGCTTCGATCACTTTAGGCCACGAACGCCGTTGCGTTCCTACTTGCAGTACTTTTCCGTATTTAGTCGCCGCCTCTACCAGCATTTCTCCTTCACGGGGGCAGTAACTGACGGGTTTTTCGAGATACACGTGCTTCCCCGCCTGCAATGCCATCAACGCCGCCGGCGTATGCCAATGGTCGGGCGTGGCAATAACAACTGCATCTATCTGACTGTCTTCAAAAACCTTACGGAGGTCTTTTTCGATTTTTGGCGTCTTGTCTTGAACTTTTTTCACTTCCTTGACGCACTTTTCGGCGGCTTGCCTGTCTACATCACATATTGTGACTATTTCACACGCCGCCTGCCGTACGAAATTCTGCGCCAAAGCCAATCCCCGGCTGTTTACGCCGATTATGGCCACGCGGATGCGGTCGGTCGCTCCCGCTATCCTGCTGTATCCCGTTGCGCTAAATCCGGGCAACATGCCGCCTACAGCCAGCCCAACCGTACCGGCGCCGGCTTTCTTTAAAAAATCCCTTCTGGATGCCTCCATTGTTATCCTATTTTAAAGTTCGATTTAAATATCAAAATACAAATGTAACTCGAATTGCAACATGACAATCCTTTTTTTCCGTAAAAAACTCCTCAAAAAGCGTCAATTTTCAGATTTCGGTTGAATGCCCACAGTGACTGCCGATTTTTTTATTTCCTGATAAATCAATGCTTCTATTTCTTCCGACCACACGCTTGGCAAACCATAAACTATCTGTGAAGTAGCTCCTTCGTAACCGCCTTCTTTCAATATCCTTAGCGATGGGATGTATGCCATCACGTCGTTGGAATAGCCCATGACAAAAAGTTCATGCCCGAAGATGCGTTTCAATCCGATGGCATACTCGACAACGACTTCGCCGCCCATGCTTACGATCGCCTGTCCGCCCATGTTCCATATCTGGAGCGGATACGGATAGGAGGTAATAAATGCGTGTCCTTCCGCTAACTGCGCCGACATTCTCTCCGCCCACCGTTTGAAGTAGGGGACGGTGGATTCTTCGGCAAATTTGTCCAGATATTCTTTGTCGGGCGGTGTGGTCAGAGGTAAATTGATTTCTTTGTAGGTCATTGTCAGGACGGGCGGCAGCCGTTTCATTTTTTCCTGCAACACTCTGTCCACAGCGGCAGCCAGCGTAAGTCCATGCTGTTTTGTCACAGGTACCGTCCTGCGGGGCATCGGGTTCAGGTCTCCGCAAGCGCCCTGAAAAAACATGGCGGTACAGCCATTGTACATTTTGTTCAGTTCTATCTGTGCAAAGCCGGGGTAATCGCCACTCCATAGATAGCCGTCCAAAGTAGTAGGATGGCAGGCATATCCGAAGACAATCGCCTGTATGCGTCCTTCTTTATCCGTAACTTTGATTACAGGCACCGCATGATCGTGAGGGCCTTTGATTTCGGGCTGTTGCTCAGCGATGGCTTCTCTATTGTTTCTCCGGTTTATCTGAAATCTGGTTATTCCGTTGCCTGCGTACAGTTCGGCCGGCTTTGCCGCACGAAAAGCGTCCGAAACAAGGCGAACGATCTGGGATTCGAGCCGTGCGGTGTATGCGCTGATTCCCCTGTCCCGATTGACGTCGATGGGATAAATGTCAATCAGCGCATTGGTCAATACGGGACCGGAATGCGTGTGGGATGCGTTGAGAATGATTTGAGCTTCCGACAGGTTCAAGTCCGTTTTCAACTGTGCGCGTATTTTGTCCGACAATTCCTTGGAAAATCCCAGAATGTCGGCTGTTACCAGTACGGCTTTGTTTCCCAGCGAATCTTCTAATGCCAGCGCCTTCGCCCATAAATCGTGAATTTTCCCTTCGGCAGGACGTTTCCGCGCGGCGTAACCTGCCATCCAGATGTATTCATCCGGAGTGATTATCGTTTCGGCCACTCCCGCTTTCCAGCCCGTCGAAGGTGAACCGGCAAAACCGTAATACGGGACAAAAAGAAAAAATATGATTAAACTATTGATACTTTTCATTTTATTTATTTTTTTTAAAGAGATTGTTCAACTGTCACGCCTGTTTTAAGTGAAAATTACCGGACATGAGCCATCGCGTTATATTTTTTGATGGATTTGCCCATTTGGATAACGGCGTCTTTTTATAACTCAGGTGCGGAAAATTTGCCCAGATCATGTTTTGCTGCGGTTTTTCCTGCGAAAACAGTTCGTTCGTCAGGCTGCATGCCATTCCCGCAGCCCGCGCCTGTTTGATAAACGCTCTTCTATGAATCATAAATATGGTTTAATTGAGATCTATTCTTATTAAATCTTCAATTTCCTTTCCGTTGTGCATGAAACGCGCCAGGGTGTAAATATTTCCGGCTTTGTCCTGTGCGATGGAATTGACGTAAGTCGGTCGTTCGCCGTCGGGATAGAAGATGGCGCCGAGATCTTTGTATTCCCGTTCGGGAATGTTGAACGTCACCAGATGCAGGTTTTCCAGTCCGCGTGCAGCGCCCATGGCGATTTTGTCCACGCCTTTTACTCGTTCCCCGTCTTTATAAATGGGGCCGCCGGTCAGATAATAAACAGTTTGGTCTTTTCCCAGCATGTATCCCAAATATCCGTAACTGAACTGGTCGTACATGCCGCTTTTACGCGAAGGTTCCGAAACGATGCGCTCCACGATTTCGACGGTTTTGGCCTTGGGATCGAAACGGAACAGGTAACCCGAATTGCCGTGTACGCCGTAGGCCGCGTTCTCCGGTTCGTACCAGAATATCTTCCGCCAGTTGTACGACATGCTGCCCGCGCCGGTATAATCGTAAGTCCCGAAATAGTCGAGCCGCAAGTCCGCGCCGTCCAGCTTTTGAGGTTTGTCCATGTCCGGACGGTAATAAAAAATATCTCCTTCCGCGACGGAATAGTAGACCGTTCCATCGCGCGGGTCAACGAACATCGAACGGCAAATTACGCGGTAATCTTTTCCGATGACGCCCGCTTCGCCCTGTTCGCTAATCAGCCCCAGTTCCTTCAGTTGCCCTCGGTTCAGGTCGTAGTCCAGAAAATAGCCTTTCGGCCATGTGAGGCCGTAGAGGTGTCCGTGCGCCTTGTCCATTGCCATCGTGATGATGCCTTCGCCGTGGGGCGCCAGCGCCAGATCCTCTATTTTCCCGCTCTGCATGTCGAAGGCCACGAAATGTCCGCCGGGGTAAAGCGCGTAGCCTTCCGGCGCATGTTGCGGCAACGATTCCGCGCCTTCAATCATTTCGTAATATCCGACATGGGTGGCGAAATACAGTTTCCCGTTGTGCTCATAAAACTCGACATGGCTCTTGCCCTGTGCGATGGCGTTTTTCTCGCCTACGGCTTCCGACAGGTCGGCGATAAACTTCGTCTGGTCGGTTGCCGGGTCATAGACGTAAAACTGTCCGCCTACATCGTGACGCGCCGATGACAGCACGTAGTAAATCTTCCCGTCGCTTGCCGCCGAGATGGCATTGTACGTGTCGTGCGCATCGGAAAAGCCGGAATAGTAATGTTTCGCCGTTAGCGGTTTGCCGGCCGGCTCGGATGTTGATGTTGTTGTCTGTTGCACCGAATGGGTACAGCTCATGGCAGCTATCAGACTTCCGGTTGCCATCATTTGTTTTGTGAAAACTTTTCTTTTCATGTGATTTTATGTTAATTATATTATGTAATCATATCAAGCCGTCCGGTCTGGCCGGACAGGGACAGGCGGCATTCGCGGAGAGGGGAACGTAAAGCAGCGCCGGCAGTTCCTTGCTAATTTTCAATTCATTGCAATGACAACCGAATAATCCCATTTTTTCATTTTTGAATATACCCCGCATGCCGGTATTGCTACTTATTAAGTATTTTGTCCGCATTCTTGCGTATCCGGTCGATAGCCGAGGCAATGTCGTCCATGTCTTTCCGGCTGCCAAGCAACATGTTCTGGGTGAACCAGACGGCTTCTTCCGTACATATCCGGTCGGCTTCCGGACAAACGTTCTGTTCGTTGTAGGCGCGGATGTCCAACAGTTCGGCCGGATACATTTTCCGGTAATTCTTGCTGTTGAAAGTATGTTCGAGATAGGCCATCCGGTTGAGCGGGACAGTGTAGCCGACGCTGCACGGGACTCCTTCTGCCTGCAAGGCCCTCAGGAACGTCCGGCGCGATAAGCCCTTGAAATGTTCCTTTTTGTAACGAAACGGGAACAGGTGATAGGCGGCGCGTGTGACGCCTTCGTACAGTTTATACGGCAGGATACCCGGAATATCGACAAGTTTCGACCGCAAATAAGCCGCATTTTCATTGCGCAGGGTCGTTTCCGCATCCAGTCGAGGCAGTTGAGCCAGCCCAATGGCTGCTTGGTATTCGGCCATCCGCAGTTTGGTGCCTGCCATGATGGTACCCACGCCTACCGAACCGACTGCACTCCCGTATGGATTGCCGAAGTTATGGAACGAATAACAGCGATCCATCAGTTCGTCGTCGTTGCTCACGATAGCGCCGCCTTCGCCGATAGCTATGTTTTTGGAATTTTGAAAACTGAAACAGCCGGCGTTACCGAACGTACCGACTTTTTGGTGGTTAATTTCCGCCAGCCAAGCCTGACAAGCGTCCTCCACTACTACCAGATTGTGTTTTTTCGCAATCGCCATGATACGGGGCATGTCGGCAGGCAAGCCCAGTATATGTACCGGAAGTATTGCCCGCGTGCGCGGGGTGATTTTCTTTTCAATCTGTTCCGGCGAAATCTGGAATGTTTCCGGATCAATATCGGCAAAGACAGGCATGGCGCCGGTCATCAGGATAGTGGACACGCTGGCGATAAACGTATAAGGCGTGACAATCACTTCGTCGCCACCACCGAGGCCCAATTGTGCCAGTGCGATGTGCAGTGCGCCGGTGCCATTGACCACCGCCAGACAACGTTTGGCGCCAATCTGTTTCGCCCATTGCCGTTCAAATTCGTCGGCCAGGCCTGCACGCGACCATACGCCGCTACGCATCACCTTGAGCAGTTGCGGCTCGTCGGTTTCCGGTATCCACCGGGGCCATTTCGGCCATGAACCTGTATGCACAGGATTACCGCCCAAAATCGCTAATTTATCGTCGGTAGTCATCACTCCGCCCATTGCGGGAGCAAGACCGGATGTTGCAATCCCCGCAGAAACAGCGGAGACGGAGCCAATAAAATGGCGTCTGCTTAATTTTCTATTTTCCATTTTTTTTAAATTTAGTTATTATTTCAATTTTCAATTAATTTATATCAAAAGGATTATTTCTCCCAATGTCAGGGAAAGTTTTCCCGGCGCTGGGAAAAGTTCTCCCGAAGAATTTGATTTTTTTGAAGATTTTCCGGTTCCCATTTCTTACATTACCTTAATAATTTACGTATCGTATCCATCAGGACGTCTTCCGCATCCGGCGACACAGGGCTTGCTCCTATTTCGTAACCGCCCTGGCTGTATGCCTCTTTCGTTCCAATATAGAAGGGGCCATAATCTCCGTATGCTGCCATTGATAATGCCATTTCGGGGCGCAGCGCTTTGGCAGCCAGTTGATACTCGACAAACAATTCGCCGGGCATGAACAGTACCCCGGCTTTGCCGATTTTCAGGCAGGCAATATCAATAGCTTTACCGGCTTGACGTCTTCTCATCCAAATAAGTTTCGACATGTTATTGGTCAAAAAATGCATATCGGCGGTTTTCATTTGACTTTCTACCCGTTCTTCAAGATTTTCCGCAACAGGAAGCAATACCGGCAACGTTTCCCACGATACTTGGCTGGAAAAAACAGGCGCGACGACACTGTTCTGCCATGCTCTTTCCATTCCGTCGGCAAGACGTCGGGCAAGGATCAGGCGGTTTTCATGAGAACCGTCGTTATACTTTCCGGCGCCGATATTGCCGCCCGCTCCGTTAAAATGAATATGCAGTGCATCCGGCACCGCCAGTTGGCGGTAAAAACGCGCAATGCCCGGAAAATCCGGATTGGCGATTTTAGTAAGATAATAACTTTGAGGATGGGTAGCATAAAAGGTCAGGACAGCTACCGGCGACTGGTCATTCCAAAAACTGATCAAAGTTACATCCGGATCTATCAATCCTTCCGGCTCGGCACGCAAGGAAGCGTCTTTGCAGGCTGTCGCCCTCATGGTACCCACTTTCCCGTTCCTGACTATCCGCCGGTTGGAGGCTACCTGATACACCGGCGCCTTTCCAAGTCCTATCCGGGTAACATCGCGTTGCCGGGTTAGAGATTCCGCTACTGTTTTTCCCAGCCTTTCCAAAAATTGTCGCGCAAATGTACTGTCGAAACTTTTGGGTTCGACGCCCGCTTCCCGCAAGACTTTTTCTGCCGAAAAATCGCAGATGGGCGCATCGTGCTGGTGCAATGTATGTACCGCTACCCTGTCGGGAGTTGTGTGTGCCGCCTCTGCCAGCGTCTGTTTGAATACGTCCTGACTTTCATTGGCTATGCCGATCCAGTCGATAGCACATAAAACAACAGGACTTCCCGCCCCCAGCAGCACCATCCCTTTTGCACGCAATCCCAGGTCATAAGAGCCGATCATTTGGTCGTAAGTAAGATAACTGCCTACCGGAGGAGTAGCGTCCATATCGAAAACAGATATGCGCAAGACGGTATCTTCGTTCTTTTTGGACGCCGTTTTCATACTTACAAGCGGCATCACAGCCATACCTGCACCCGCCAAAGTATTTTGCCGGATAAACGTTCTGCGGGAATAAATTACTTTCGACATAAAGTGTATTTCAACATGGACAAGATATTTATAAAAGACCGGCTCTGTTTATTTGATTTTGGTTAACTGCTCTCTGTTTTCATAGATTTTCATGATTGCATTCACCACGTCGTCCATATCGGATTGGTTTCCCAGCAATGGCCCCGACGCCCAAAGCATCAGCATTTCTTCTCCGCATATTCGGTCGCAGACGGGGCAATCCAATTCTTCCCTGTATTGTTTTAAACGGGCGGGAGAATACATTGTCCGGTATTCTTTCAGTCCTAAGATGTGATCTATCCACGACTCCTTGTGCAGACCGTTTTTAATGTAAGGAGAGAGGGCAACTCCTTCGGCAGCCAAGGCTTTCAGGAATACGCTCCTGTCGACATTATTGAAATGTTCTTTTCGATAGCCCATTGTGTACAGATAAAATGAGCCGCTATCCGTTCCGTCGTACAATTTTTGAGGAACGACGCCCGGACAGTTTTTTAGCTTGGACGTCAGGTAGGCGGCGTTTTCATTCCGGCGTTTCCATTGTTCTTTTGCATTGACTAATTGGGCAATCAGGATAGCGCCTTCCAATTCATTCATCCGGTATTTGGAACCGATGGTTTCGTGTTTTCCCCGGCGCGATGTGCCGTGATTCTGAACGGTATAGCAGCGATCCATCAAATCGTCGTCATTGCCTACAATAGAACCTCCTTCGCCGCAAGATACCGTTTTGGACGATTGATGGCTAAAACAGCCTGCATGACCGATTGTTCCCAGTTTTTTCCCGCGAAATTCCCCGAGGTGAGCCTGACAAGCGTCTTCAATAACATACAAATTGTGTTTTTTCGCCAATGCCATGATACTGTCCATATCGCAGGGTTGTCCCATAATATGAATGGGCATAATGGCTTTGGTATTGGAATTGATGCGTTTGGCAACAATTTTTGGATCCAGTTGGAATGATTCCCTGTCGATATCTACCATCACGGGCAATGCCCGGCTGACAAGGATGGAAGCGATGGTTCCCATATCGGTGTAAGGGCTGGTAATCACTTCGTCGCCCGGCCCTATGCCCAACGCCTCGACGCAGGTGTTGAGCGCCTGCGTGCCTGCGCCTGTTGCCACACAATGCTTGGCATTTAACATGGCCGCCCATTCTTTTTCAAAAGAGGCAACCGTATTTGCCCCTCCTTCTATTCTGCACCACGCACGGCTTCTCACGGTCTTTTCGACCGAGGCCACTATTTTTTCGTCCATATAAGGCCACCTCGGCCATTGTTTATCCTTACGTACAGGATTACCGCCTAAAATAGCCAGTTTGTCCTTGGTATCCGTTACTCCTCCAAGTACCGGACTAAGGCCGGATGCAGCAATTCCCGCAGAAACGGCGGATACGGCTCCGATAAAATGACGTCTGCTTAATTCTCTATCTTTCATCTTTTTTACGTTTATTATGTGATTGCAAAAATAAAAAAACATCTTACGACTATAAATGGTAATTCACGAATTTTAATCCTCAAAAAACGTTTTTATTAAAATTTGTGTCTATTTCGTTGTTTTAACAGAGGACTCCGGTTCAATACAGGGCCTGACTCAATGATTGTTCTTCGGCTTGTACCGTCTAAAACCTTTCTTGATAACGGCATGTTTTGCAGCATTTTGTACGGCGTCCAAGTGAGTATAGATGAGTACGCCATCTGCTGTCGCTAAACCCGCATGCAAGACCTTTTCAACGTATTCGGCCGTAGATGCGCCTAACTTGCTGTGCGCAGAAGCATAGATATCCAGAATGACGGGAATGCCCGTTTTTTCTCTTAATCGGCTGATCTCTTGCTCGACAAGATGGGGATTTTGCAAATTCGCTTTTTCCGATTCGGCACGGTACGGAAACAAAATGCCGTCGCAGAAACGGATATAATTGCGGATGAAATTGTCGGTTACTTGCGCATAATAACAACAGGGTACAAATAAAAATTCAGGATTGACCTCCTTCGATGCTTTGATGATCTTTTCCATGTATTGAGGGGTAAAGGTTTTCAGGTTATGAGCAAAATCATCAATGCTCCATGCTACCAGATTGGGTTCCGTCAGGCTTAGTCCGGCGAGTTCTTTCGCCCATTTTTCAAAATCGAGGCGATAAGGTTCCGCATAACCTGCCTTTAAAACCGGAGGCTGTTCCGATGGAGGGACGATGGTTACCCATACATTAATATGTTTACGCCGCGCCCTCGGCAAAAATTGTTTCAACACATCCAACTCGTCGTTGTTGTCACGGATCAGCCAGTGATAAGTGTTGGCATGGATGTCTTTCAATTCTTTTAGCAGTTTTGTCATATTAACCGTCCCGTCGGCATTTCGGGGCGGCGTCGCATAGGTGCCTGCAACACCGTAAAGAACATTTGCATGACGGTTTTCCTGACCTCGAAGCGGAACACACTCCCCGCACATCCATAAACAGACAAGAACCGGCATTGCAACCCTGTGGAAAATACCGGCGTCTCTAAAGTGATGTATTTTTAATTTTCTGTTTTTCATCTTTTTACGTTAAGAAATTTTGCAAAAGTAAAAAACATCTGATAAACATAAATAACCATTCACGAATTTTAATCCTCAAAAAACGTTAATTTTTACAATGAAGATTTGCGTATCCGAAAAGGTTATGCTTCATGCCGGTTAAATATTGCGATGAATTGAAAATTGAAAACGACAGCCAACCGTCAATTATACTGCACGCGGCATAGTTTTGTGCATTGCCCGTCAGATAAAGCCATTTGACATTAAAAATGCTCAAATGTCTTGATCTGTATTTGTGCCATTTGACACTGTTCCAGACATTTGAAAAATTTGCTGGGCGCAAATTTTTTCAAATTTGTCAAAT
>JAIRLS010000293.1 GCA_031259205.1 Bacteroidales bacterium
GTCGTCCAAAAAAATAAGCATGTATGTTTTTTCATTATCAACACATTTGGCTCGCTTTGGGATTTGAGCCTGCAATAACGGCTACGATAAGCCGGTTTGCGACAATTTGAAATGCACCCAATTTGCTTAGTTCTTTTTTTGAGTCGTATTAATACGTTTAACCGGTCTTTTCATGGTTAATTCTTTTTTTTGAGGCGCTATGAAAAACAATTCTTCTGCCCCCCACAAATACACGAATGTAGAGACGCACGGCGTGCGTCTGAAAGCGCGAATGTAGAGACGCACGGCGTGCGTCTAAATATGCGGAACGTCCTGAATTGAAAATCGACGCAGTCAAAGGACTTTTAAGAGGGATAGGAAGAAAGCGGGAAACAAAACACGGATGGAACAGTCCACTGCCCCATAGCGCCTCAAAAAAGAATTAGTCGGGCGTTTGCTGCGGCGGATCTATTCTTGTGACAGGACGTCTTTAGCGTGGCGTGCGTAATGATTTTGCAGATCGTCGGCGTATGCGTGCAGTATGGAAGCGCCCAGTCCTTGATGATCTCCGCAGCGGTACAAGGCACGCGCCAAGTGCAGTTCTTTCAGTACGCGGTTGCGCAGGGCGGTGTCGTCTTTGTTACTGCCGGCGACATTCCTTGCCTGTTGGTAGCCGGTGATGGCGTCGGAACGGATGCCCGGAAGATGCAACAGTTCGAACAGGATGGGCGCTGCCGTCTTGTCGCCAATGGTTTCAAAGGCGAGGCATACGGCGCGGAAATGTGAAAAGGTTCGCTGTCCCGTTAATCTGCCGGCATGGGTGATGATCGCCGGCAGGGCTTCTTTCTTGCGCGTATTGCCCAGGGCGATGATCAGGCTGTCCAGACGGCTCATGCACGGGCCAAACTGTCCCATGCCGGTGTAAGGCCATCCGGCGTCCCATTCGGTGTGGCGGTTTACTTCGTTTATCAATATCTGCAAGCCGTCCGGTTCGCCTAACATGGCCAGTGTGTGAGCATAATTAAGCGCATCGGGCGTACCTGTCCGTTGTTTCAACTGTTCTTTCAGCAGCGGGACGGCTTTTTGGGCGTCGGTAAGCAATATTTCCAGTCCCTTCATGTTGTCGTACAGGGTTTGAGCGGCTGCCGCCAACTGGTCGTCTGTGAACGGGAACCGGTCTTTGTCGGTAAGCGTTCTTTCGGGCAGGTTGCCTGTTGCCACCAAATGTTGCTGCACTTTTTTGATGTCTACCCGGCGGAGGGCTTTTTTTTCTTTGACAGCTCTTGCCACGAGATATCCGACCGCATAGCCTTGATTTTGCAGGCAGGGCTGCATTCGGATTACAGGCATGGCGTCGCGGTGAGCGCCTGTTCCCAGCCCTGTTACGAGGATTCCGTCAAGTCCCTGGGGCAGCAATGTTCGTAAAGGGACGTCGGCATTGTAAATTTTGTGTCGTTTTTCGGGCGGTTTCAGCGTAAAGAAGGCGTCGATGGTGTAACCGTGCGTATCGAACGAACTGGTGTGGTAAGAGAGGGTATCGGGGTAGCGTCGCTCGTTGATTACGTCCAATACCGCTATATTGTGTTCGGCGGTTATACGGCGGCGTTCGCGCGTCTGGGGCAGTTTTCCGATGTCGTACATACCTTGATATTTGGCTTTTGCTGCGATAAACACACGGGAGATATCCAGCACGTCCGTATCGTCAATAAACGTCCAGTCGGTATTGTTGTAGAAATCGTTCAAATTGTGTCGTGACAGTCCGGCTCCCTGAATCGCTAAAGTTTTTTTACCGGTATAATCGTAGGCGGCTCCGGCAGCAATAGCAATATCGGCGCTTCCGGTACTGTCTACTACAATGTCGGCAAGTACGACGCCACGTCCGAAAGGCGTGGCTACCACCACGCCGCATACTTTGTTCCCGTCGACAACGGCGCCGCAACCCATTGCGCCGAACCATATCTCTCCTCCCGCTTTTCGGGTTTCGCGGCGGAACCATTCCATTTTCCAGTCGGCGTTCCATTCCACATCGCATTTCTTTTTTTGTCGCGGATGTTCGGTGGGCGCCATGGCGCATACGCCGTTGTCTACTTCGGCGGAAAATCCTTTACGGAAGCCGTCCCAGTAGCGTCCGATAAGCCCGTTGGTGGCCGTGCCTCCCAGCCCGTGAAGGTACTCCAGCGTCAGCGTTTTAATGCCTTGGCGTGCGGCGCTGATTCCTGCCGGAGCGCCGGAAGTTCCTCCGCCCAACACGACCATGTCGTACGTCCCCCATACCGGAAGCATTATGTCGGACAGGCGTAGCGCCCCTTTTTGTCGCGACGGGCGCAGGGGAACGCTGATTTCCCTTGCCACAGCCTTTATACAGACTTCTTTTTGGGGACGGATGTTCAATTTCGAATGTTCGACGTGTTGTTTTTTTACGGCTTGCCGCGCTACTTCTTTTCCCATCCATTGTCCCACCGTCATCAGCGATGAAGGCTGCATCAGTTTTTGAGCGGCTTTGCGGGAGATGCCGGCATAAGCGCTTAATACGTGCAAACCGGACAGGCCGGCGGGAGAAAAGGCCTGTAAGGGAAGATCTTTCAAACTGTCCGAATCCCGGACAGGCATGTCCGTCCGGATGTATTGCGGGCAGTGGTACGATAAAAAGTCGGAACTGTCTAATTGATCGGCGTCCCATGTAATATCTCTTATTTGTTGTTCGATGCTGCACATGGCGGCATAGTTGTTGCCTGTGTTGGGAAAAGAGAACGAATAACGGCGAATGGGATATTCCTGCCTGTCGGTTTTCACGGTACGTTCTTCAAGCGTTTTCATGCGGCTGTCCTGTCGGGCGGCATTGCCCAGCACCGTAAATTCGTATTCGGCTTTGCCGGATATATCCCCTGCAAGCGGCAAGGCGGCGCTACGGACTACCTGTGCACAGAGCGTGGCGTCGATCACGGCCTTCGCTTGTATGGCCTGACAGCCGGAGCGATTGACAATCATTCCGCCGCCGATATTCCCTTTGTCGTCGTACAGAAGTCCGGCAAAGTAACTGCTGTACAAAAATGGAATATTCAGCCGGAGCAATTCGTCTTCCAGTACGGTTTTTACTTTCAGGGGCAGGGGCAGTTCCCCGCCTTCGAAAATGATTTTGGCGAGGGGATGTTCCGGCTCTTCGTCCGTCCACAGGCGTAGCGTGCCGCAGATGTCTTCTCCCAGATAGGGCGCAGGCGCTGCGAGAAATACCGACGCACCGTTGCGGACAGCCTCTGTTGCGGCGGTCACAGCCCCCGACGAGCCTCCGGCAATCAACACATCGACCGAGGCAAGGAGTGTCACCTCGTGTGCCGGCAAACGGCAATGCGTCGCTTTTGATTTTTCTCCCGTCCAAACGCTTACCGGCAAGATACTGCTGCCGGACAATCCCGCGCCGATAGCGGAAGTCTTGATAAAATCCCTTCTTGTCACCATACTGTTGAATGATATTCCATTTTCAATTATAAGAGGTATTGTCCTTCTTCTATCAATCTTTTCCGGAGGAATTGGACGTCAATGTTATGGACGTCATTTTTTGACTGCCGGATGGCATGTGCCGCCGCCATTCCTGCCGCTTCGCCCGTTACCAGACAGGGAGGCATCACCCGCAGGCTGCCGAAGGCTTCTTCGTCGGTGGATATACAGCGGCCTGCCGTCAGCACGTTTTTCAATCCCTTGGGCGTCAGGCAGCGGTAGGGGATACCGTGCGACTCGCCTTTCTTATAGCGGGTGGCCTTGTATCCGGTTTTGTGCACGTCGATATAGTAGCAATTACGCCCTATTTCGTCTTCAAATGTTTTCCGCTGCATCCAGTCTTCAATAGTAAAAGTATAATCGCCCTCGATACGGCGGCTGTCGCGGACGCCAAGCAGACTTCCGGTTTTTGCCAGAAAAGCGCCGCCGAAGGTTTGCGGCTGTACGTCCTTCATGGCTTGCAGATACTGCGCGGCTATTTGCCGGCCGGTGATCATGGCTTGCGACAAAGCCCAGGGATCGGTGCTGTCCACATTTACCAGATGACCGGCGTTGAACTGTACGACGTCCGGCCCAATCAGGTTATTGCAGAAATGCTTGTCTATTAAGGGATATTTTCCCGAAGCGACGGCCTCGTATACGGGGCTTTTCGGATTGCCGGTATGCAGATTGGGGCCGTTGAGGTAATGGTAGGTATCCACATTGGCGAAGGAAAAGCACATGGAGGAACTTTGTACTACGCCGTTTGCATCGCCTCGCTTAAAGCCGGCGCCTGCCCATGCTGCCAGGTCGCCGTCGCCGGTGGCGTCAATGTATATTTTGGCTTTGAAAGCAACAAGTCCGGATTTGTTGGCGACTATCAAGGCGTCGACCGTATCTTTTGCCGACATTTCCACTGCCGCCAGACGCGAAAAAAACAGTACCTGCACTTTGGCTTCCGTCACAAAGCGGTCGTACACCGTCATCAGATGTTCGGGGTTGATGTGCACCCAGTCCAGTTTGTTTTTGGATTCGTGGGGCACGCCTTTTTTCGATTCGTTAAAGATTTTTTCCGCAAGTCCGCGATAGATGATTTTTTCGCCGTCGGAAAACGGACACCATGCCGGTACCATGCCGGCAGTGCCCATGCCGCCCAACTGCCCCATCGCTTCGAGAAGCAATACTCTGGCGCCTTCCCGCGCCGCTGATATGGCTGCCGTACACCCTCCGGGGCCGCCGCCCGCCACAATCACGTCCCAACGGTCGTCGACCGGTATTTTCCTTTTAGATAAAGCCAACGACGGTTCTTCCTTCGCAGACAAATTTCCCGCGCCGGCTATCGCCCCTGCTGTGAGCAAGCCGCTTTTCCTTAAAAATTCTCTTCTGGTATTCATAATGATTTTCATTTAAACGGTGCTTTCCCGTCCGGGGAATCAAAACCGTATCAAAAGCGTATCTTTACATTTTTTACATATCAACCGCTTTTTTGAAACAGCCTCATCCGCTTGTTCCGTATCAGGCATTAATAAGTGATGATACTGTACACTTCCACTTCATACAGCCTGACTTGTCCCGCTCCCACCAAGCGTACCTTGCCGGTGGTTACGGGAGGGAACTCGGAGGTGTACTGGGTAACATTGGGAGCCACATGCACATCCTTCCACGCATCGTCAATCCACGCCTGTAACGTAATGGTAACCGGATTGCTATAATTGCCGCTGCTTCCGTTCCACATACCGACGCTGCTGATTTCGTATGTTCCCTGCAAGTCGATCTCTAAGGTGTGCGGCCCGTTTGCTGCGGATACCCATCTGGGGGTTGAGCTGGAGGCGGTGTGATTTCCGTCCACTGCATTGACCGCCTGTTGTTCGGCGGCCTCCGCATTTACGCTTCCGGCAATTACCGGTTTGTTAAGCGCTACGTTGATGATTTTGCGGACAGGCATTCTGGCGATTGAGGTAAAGAAAGTGTCGATGGCGGTCGGCGCCGGCACATAGAGTGTTGTGTAGGTAATGCCTTCGGTATAATCCACGTTTTCCAGCGTCGAACTGTTGCCGAGTTTCGGGTAATAGACGGTTACCGGCTCGTTATTCCTGGTGGTATAATAGACTTCGACGCCCAATTCTTCGGTGGAGGAAGCGTTGCCCCAGGTCACCGTTATGTCGCCGGTGACTTCGTTCACGTCGGTATTTGTCACGCGGCGATTCAACAGTTTTTCCTGATACAGATCGCCGTACGCGCTTGCCAGCGTTTCGAATACCATGGATTTGTTGCCCAGGTCGTCCCAGGAAACCCAGTGGAAGGTGTGATTGCCTTCGGTAATTCCGTCGGCGCTGTCGAACAGCGCTTCCAGCGCATCGGCGGGTTTGTGCGCAGGAATGGTCAGCGTTTTGGAAATGGTGTCATTGACGCCCCACGATACGATCATTTTCTTGGCTCGCGGATCGCTGATCCAGTACCTGAACAGCAATTTGCTGTTTTTCCCCGGATAGTAGCGGACGGAATCGACTTTTCCGATATATACCGTTTCTCCTCTGGCAAGAAATTCGTCGTGCTTATCGTTCATTTTGGCGCAACTGCCTGCGATGAGCGTTGTTGTCAGCATTAAGATAATCTTTTTCATGTCTTTCTATATTTGAATGATGTTGAATGATGAATACTATTCTGTAATGGGTTCGCCCCAAAAGGACAATTCGGCGACATGCAATCCGATGCTGCCTCCCCACGCCCTTCTCACCCTGAAACGGATGTAGCGTACGGCAGGTTCGTCGCCGGTGAACTCAAACTCTTCTCCGGCTTGGGCATAGGCCAGGTCGTCTGCCGTTGCCTCCTGACTGGAGTCCAGTCCCGACGGGCGATACGAGATGCAGTTGATCATCGGCCCGCCCCAATCTGCGTCCGTACTTGCCGCGTTTAGCGCTACCGACTGATCGTTGGTGCCCATCAGGTAAAAATCATACGGATTGTGCAGCCTGAAATAATAGTCGGATCTGCCCCACATCCTGAAACGGGATAATTGTGCCTTAACGCCAAGATCCATAGTGAAATAGGCGGTGGTGACGCCGTCGCTGTAAGCTTGGATGTAATACACCTGACCGGCCACCGCACCGGCTACTTCCACGCCATCCCAAATGACGTCAAGAGTGCTTTTTCCCCAAGAGTGCAATGAGAAGGAAGGCCATCTGGGCATTTCCATAAACTTCGACTTGTCGAGTTTGGTTTCAAACAGAGGCGTCAGCGTAAATTCCGTCGTATCGGTGTAGTTATTGTACATGTCCCGGGCAAAGACGGCAAAGGTGGTCGGCTTGTCTTCCTGTCCGCGAATAGCCCTTTGCGCCTGCGCTTCGGAGGTGTAAAAGGATTCTATCAGTTCGAACTTTCCTTCGTCGTTCTTTTTCAGGAAAGTCACTACTACGTTTTCACGCACTTCGTTTTCCCAGCTCACCTTGAAACCGCCGCGGGCTACCGTGGGATGAATACTCTCGATCAGGTCGTAGATAACGGCGTTTTCCGGATGGATTTTGACTTCCAACGGCTCGGATTCGTTCCGGCTTCTGTCCACCGTCACCAGGTTCAGAATGTATTCCTGCGAGCGTGCAAATCCCTTGACGGTGATTACGTTGGAAAACACGGAGGCTCTGATGTCCTGTTTTTCACCGTTGGGAAGGACAAATTGCGTTTTGACGTACAGCAGGTCTGTTTCGTCGGGCAATTCGTAAGTGATGGTTGATCCGCCGGAAAAATTGATCACTTCATAGTTTGTAATCGGTTGGGGCGGCCTGCTGTCCACCGGATACTGTCCGATGGGGTCTTCCGCGCAGGCGGAAAGTATTAACAGTCCTGAAAATAAGATATGTGTTTTCATGTTTTATCCTTTTAAATTTTGGTTTTTAATTCCATCCCGGATTTTGTATCAGGTTGGTACTTTTTAACATTTCTCCCTGCCGAATAGGCCACAGGTATTCTTTTTCGCTGAAACTCAGTTGGTGCAGAGTGATGACATTGTAATAATCTTCCGGCACTTCGCCCATGATGTTCCATGCCCTGATGGGTTTGTTCAGTTCGGTTTCGGCCAGCAGCCAACGCCGGACGTCCCAGAAGCGTTTCCCTTCAAAAGCCAGTTCTATCATGCGTTCCTGCCTGATAATGTCGCGCATTCCGCTTTGCGAAGAAGGTTTTTCGGAATAGGTAGGATCGGTATATGCCCTCCAGCTTTCTACTACGCCTTCCAGTCCGGCTCTGGTCCTGATTTTGTTGACATATTCATACACCTCTTCATTAGGCTCATCCAGACATTCGTTCAGCGCTTCGGCATAGAGCAGGTACAGGTCTGCCAGCCGGATAATCGGGAAGGAACTCTGTGTAGTCGTTAAGGACGTACCGCTCGAATTAACGGAGGTTTCAATGTGCGACCCTTTCTTGACGGCGTATCCGGTAACGGAATACCTCAATCCCATGAAATTGCCGCTCGGCTTTCCCTTCAGCATCTGGGTACACCAGGCGGTTTGGTCTGCCGGCGTCTGGTCGAAATCCAATTTCCGGCCGTTGCCCAGCCAGTAGCCGCCGTCGAAGCCCAGATTGGCATAAAAGCGCGGTTCGCGGTACATGTTGATTTTCGCCGTTGTGTAGTCCGTCTTAATGTAATACCGGTGGTCTTCGGGCGCCGCCTCTGTCTTGAAGCGGTTTTCGTAATCATAAAACTTGTCCTCGCCGATAGGCACTCCGTGATTGCTGTAGAAAAGCTCTACCATGCGCATGGTGGGGGCGATAAGGGGTTCGGTGGCCGCCAGATTAGCATGGCTGCCCTCAAAATGCGGTAATGAGCAGGAAGTATAACCCGTATTGGTGGTGCCCCAAATGATTTCGCTGTTCCATTTATCCGTTACCACACTCCGCAAGGTCATCACTAATTTGCTGGTGTCCGACACGCCGGAGTAACCCGGATAAAAAGCAGACTTGCTGAAATCGTAAAGTTCATAGATTTGTCCGGACTGTCGCGCCAACTCTATTGTATCGATGGCGTTTTTGCAGGCGTCCCTCGCCCTTTCCCATTTTTCCTTTTTCGTCATATTGGTTTCAAACAGATTAACGTTCCGGTTGTCAACCATTCCGGAAAGCCTTTGGTTTTGGTTGAACAGAGGGCTTGCCGCCGTCACCAGCATTTCCGCTTTGATGGCCAGCGCGATGGGCTGCGTGATCCGGCGCAGTTCGCTGTTAATATCAAAGATCACCAGCGGCAAATCGGGTACTGCCTCGTTGATCAGTTGCACGCAGTAATCGACGCAGTCGTCGAACCTGTCGCGATACACCTTCACTTCTTCGATTCCCGCATCCACCGGCATATTCTCCTTTACCAGAGGAATCGGCCCGTATGCCCGCCAAAGGTAATAATGATAGTAGGCTTTCAGGAATTTCACTTCGGAAATCCAGCGGGCTTTTTCATCCACGCCCAAATCAGGCCCCACCTTGTCGATATTTTCGAGGAAAATATTGCAGTCCCTGATGGCTTGATACAGGTCTCGCCCCTGATTGGCGCCTTCCCAGAAATTTGCATAAGGGGAATTGCTGTTCTGGTTGAGTTTGATGTTATAACAGTTATAATTTCCCGTTTTACTGTTAGCCCAAGCATCCACCAGCGACCAGCTATCGTCGCCGCCCATTATCCCCGGATCTCCCGCAGGAGTGCCGATATTGGGCATGTAATAGTAGCAGGTGGCTAAAAAGGATTCGGCGCCTGCCCTGTCGCGGAAGGCGTAATCAATCGTTGCGATATTGTCGGGAACAATGTCCAGATAACTGTCGCAAGCGCAAAAAAACAGGAGGAACAAATAATAATATACTCTTTTCATCTTTTTCATCAATTAAAATGTGAATTGTAAACCGAAATTATATACTCTTTGTAAGGGATACCCCAATCCGTTGCCCGCCATTTCGGGGTCCCACAGTTTGAACCGGCTAAAGGTAAGCAGATTGGTGCCGTTCAGATACACGCGGAACGTTTTCATTCTGATTCTTTGGGTCAGGCGTTCGGGGATGGTGTATCCTATTTCGGCCGATTTCAGGCGCATGAACGAGCCGTTGCGCATGAACCATGTACTCCGTTGCGTGTTGTTGTTGACCATCTGGTCGGACAGGCGCGGCCACAGGGCAAACAGGTTGCGGTTGTCTTCCGACCAGTGATCGTCGGCATATACCTGCAACAGCGCGTTTTTGGAACGGATGCTGCTGTTGGCGTCCGTATCCACAAAGGGAAAGGTGGAGGGTTGCGAATCGGTGTTTGCCTGCGTAGCGGTATTGATCCAGAACGACCGCTGCCCGATTCCCTGAAAGAAGAAAGAGAGGTCAAGCCCCTTGTATCCTGCCGAAAGTCCGAAACCAAATACGATTTGCGGTTCGGTAGGGAATCCGATAGGCGCCCGGTCCAGATCGGTAATCTGTCCGTCGTTGTCGAGATCCTTGTACTTGATGTCGCCGCCGAGCACGGGTCGCGTATCGTTGAAATTCTGGGAGGGCGAGTTGAGCACTTCATAATCGTCCACAAACAGGCGTTCTGCAATGTATCCGAATTGCTGCGAAACGGGTTGTCCGATCATGGAGCGCCACGGAGTAGACGAATAGTCAATTTCTTCATATTCGGTATACTCGGTGGTGCCGTAAGTGAAATTAATCCTGCCGGTCGCCCAGAAGTCATTGTTGAAGATGTGCTGATAGTCGATGGAAAAATCCACTCCCTTGCCGTCGGCTTTGCCGAGATTGGCCTGGGGCGTCGCCGACAAGCCCATGGTGGCCGGTACGTAAGAACGGTTTAAGAGGATTCCCTCACGATTTTCCGTATAATAATCAAGCATGAAATCCAGTTTGTCGAACAGGTTTATCTCAATGCCCAAGTTCAGTTTTTTGGCGGTTTCCCAGGTAATCTGTTCATTGGCATACTGGTCTACCGTTACGCCGTATACCGAATGGTTGAAATCATACCCGTAGGCGTAGGATTTTCCCGATTCCGAAGCCATTCTCACTCTGGACAGGTAGAAAAACCGGTCGTCGCTTGCACCGATAGCATCATTTCCTACCAGTCCGTAGGTGCCTTTGAATTTCAGTTTCGGCATGATTTTTCCCAATCCCAGCACGTCATTCCAAAATTTTTCGTTAGAAACAATCCATCCGACTCCGATGGAAGGGAAAAAGCCGAAACGTTCGTTTTTGGCAAAGCGTTCCGACCCGTTGTATCCAAAATTAAATTCGGAAAAATAACGGCTGTCGAAAGCATAGGTAAACCTCCCCGACAAGCCGGTGTTCCTGTGCGGCAATGACAGCTCAAAACTTGCCGCATTCGCTTCCACATAGTTGCGAAGGGTGAAGACCAGCAACCCGCTGATCGCGTGTTTATCGAAAAAAGTTCTGTCGTACATTGCCGCTACTTCGGTGTAAGTGGTCGTCTGGATTTGTTTGGGATCCTCGCTCATTCTTAGCCATTCTTCCGCCTGTCCGGCGCCGGAGTTTAGCCATTGCAACAGGTAAGTGTCTGTTGCCCTGTCATACGTTGCAATATTGTAATAGTACGGTTTGTACTGCCGCCGCGTGGTATGGAGCGAATAGCGCGTAGTGGAATACAAGGCCCTGACGCCTAAGCCCGGGGTGAGAAAATCCAGGTTTTGTTTCAGTTCAAACTGCGCCATCATCTTGGATTTGTTGTAATCCTTGTATCCTTTCACCATATCGGCATAGGGATTGATGTAATTCGCATTATCGTGATTGCCGAACAGGATGTGATGGGCGTAAGCGGTCATTTCGTCGGGAGCGTACTTGGGAGCGAAAAGCACGGGATCGGACTTGATGATTTTCTTGTACAGGGCGTCGCCGCCGTCCAATGGCCCTTGATAATCGTCGAAAGTACCCGACAGGCGTACCACTGCTTCGGTAGTTTTGGTGAGATTAATGTTCACATTCGACCGTAAAAGATATTTTTTCAGGTCAATGTTGTTATTAAAATTGTTCTGCTTGTCCATTTTCAGGTTTCCGTTGTCCTGATTGAAGGTAGCCGCCACATAATACCTTGCAATCTTGCCGCCGCCGCTCACATTCAGGTTGGCGCGGTAATTGACGGTCTGGTCGTTGCACAGCATGTTGTACCAGTCATTGGCAGGATAGGCATACCGGTTCCGGTCGGGAAGCATCGTATTGTCGATTTTTTCCTGCTGATAGGGGACTTCCCCGTTTATATTCCTTGTCAATACCGCTTCATTGTTCAATTGCATGTAGGTGATGGGATCGGCGAATTTCACCTTTTGAGTGGGCATGGACAATGATGTTTCCGCTCTGAACGACACGGTAGCGCTCCCTTCCCGCCCTTCTTTGGTGGTGATGGCGATGACCCCGTTAGCGCCGCGCGCACCGTACAGAGCGGTTGCCGTTGCATCCTTCATGATGGAAAAACTGGCGATGTCATCGGGTTGCATACGCGAAAGGTCGGAGGAAGACATTTCCACGCCGTCGATGAGAATCAGCGGGCCGCTGGCATACGCCAGCGAAGTAACGCCGCGTACAAAGAAACTGGCGTCGTCCTGCCCCGGTTCACCGCTCATTTGATATGAAATTAACCCTGCAATACGTCCGGAAAGCGCCGTAGAGAGATTGCTGCTCGGTATTTTCAACTCGCTGGGCTTTACTGTACTAATCGAGGCCAACACGCTTTCTTTCTTTTGTTTGGCGAAGGCTACAATGGTGACTTCCTCCAATTCGTCGGCTTTGGGTTTAAGCTGTATCGCCAGCACTTTCCGGTCGCCTGCCGTCACCGTCTGCGTTTCGTATCCCACAAAGGAGATCTCCAGCACATCGTCAGGCTTTACATTGATGGTAAAACTGCCGTCTATGTCAGTTATTACACCCCTTGTACTACCCTGTACCTGAATGGAAGCTCCCGCCATTGATTCGCCGTTCTCGTCGGAAACAACGCCGGCAATGGTAGTGCCGGACGGAGCAGTACTTACCGGCGGTTGTGCGGTAACGTCTTTTTTGGATAAAATAATACTGTTTTCCACTATCGAATAGCGGACGTTGCTGTCGCTGAAAATTAATTCCAGTACGTTAAAAAACTTCGCATTCTCTACACTGATGGTGACAAGACGTTTCACATCTATTTCCTTCGTATTGTAG
>JAIRLS010000092.1 GCA_031259205.1 Bacteroidales bacterium
CGGATACGGTCGGCCTCCATCGTGCGGCGACACTGCTCCAGCTCCTCCGCAAGACGGTCAAGCAGTGCGCGCCGCTCAACAATGCGCTGATGAATCCCGTCCATAAAGATCCTCTTTAAGCCTTAAAATATAATCCATCATGATGCGCTTGTTATCCGCGTCCAAAGACAGGTAAAACCCCACAAGATTACGATTTTCCAATCCGGTATACTTTTGCCACAAGTGAAGCGCGAGAGAATCATCATCGAAAAGCTTCAGGAAAACATCAAGCGACAAAGTATCATTCACCCTGTAAAGCACACAGATGAAAAAATGATATTGTTCACGTGTCATGACAGTACGGGATTAGAAGTGGATACACGGTTGCTCTGCTTTTTTTCATCGTAAAACAACTCCTCCAAAGTGCAGTTCAGCACTCTCACAAAAACCAACGCCTCACTCATGGACATCTCCACATCATTCCTGATAATCTTATTGAAACGATGCATGCTCATACCCAACTCCCGCAAAAACGAAGGCTGCGGAATAATTACCACCCTGACATAACCGTGCAAAAAAACACGATCCTCAATGATTGACATCAAATTATTTTTCATTTTTAATGAAATTAAAATTATAAAACTGTTATTAACAAGATATTAGAACAGACTGCGAAACAGGGGAGATCGCCGTATCGAATGTTTCAAAAGGTATTTCCGCAGGATGCGGCAGGCAGTCATCCGGTTATGGGGGCAAATCTTCGACTTTTCCGGCTTTAGCTTCACGCTTTGCAGGGATGGCTTTAGACCGTTGCCTGTAACCTTTTACGTTGAAATCTTTTAATACCATTTATATGTCTAACTTTAAATCTCATCAATCACAGTTCAGACGATCACATTCGTCTGAACTGTGATTCTTTTGATTTTCCTGATGAATATGATTTGCATATATCAATAAAATCACATAAATCACATCAATCAAAGTTCAGACATTATTTATCAAAATTAAATATCATGAAAAATTTCTTATCTCCTGTAAAAAACGCAGTCATAACGGCTGCCTGTATCCTCATGCTTGCCTCGTGCAAAGAAGACAAACTCCGGAACTCCGCCGACATTATCGCCTTCACGGTGGATGGTGTTGCGTGGACCATCAGCGGTACGGACATTACCTGCACATACCCGACCGAAACGCAGGAAGGGCCGCTGACGCCTGTCATCGCCCTTTCGCCCGGCGCAACGGTAAGCCCCGCTTCCGGCACGGCGCAGAATTTCTTTACCCCGCAGGGCGTCGCCTACACCGTAACGGCCGAAGACGGCGTAACGAAAAAAACCTACACCGCCAAAGCCACGCGCACGCCCAAGACTGCCGCCGACATTACCGCCTTCACAGTGGGCGGCGTTGAGTGGACAATCAGCGGCACGGACATTACTTACACTTACCCGTCCGGAACGCAGGAAGGGACGCTGACGCCTGTGATTACTCTTTCGTCCGGCGCAACGGTAAGCCCCGTTTCCGGCCCGGCGCAAAACTTCTTTACCCCGCAGGGCGTCGCTTACACTGTAACGGCCGAAGACGGCGTAACCACGAAAACCTACACCGCCAAAGCCGTTATAATTGTAGCCTCAGGAGCAACGGGCGACTGTTTTTGGACGATCGCCGGAGTTGCGTCCAGCTATACCCTCACCATTATCGGCAACGGAGCAATGGGCGATTATTCCTACGAGAACCCAAGCCCCTGGGAGGGATACCGAACCGAGATTGGAACCTTGATCATACATGAAGGGGTGACCACTGTCGGCGATAATGCCTTTTTCTATTGCAGCGGCTTGACCTCCATAACCATTCCCAATTCGGTGACCACTATCGGCGATGGTGCTTTTTCCGTTTGCAGCGGCTTGACCTCCGTAACCATTCCCAATTCGGTGACCACTATCGGCGAGGGTGCTTTTAGCGGATGCCGCGGCTTGATCTCCGTAACCATTCCCAATTCGGTGACCACTATCGGCGAGAGTGCTTTTTCCAGTTGCCTCGGCTTGACCTCCGTAACCATTCCCAATTCGGTGACCATTATCGGCGATGGCGTTTTTTACTATTGCAGCGGCTTGACCTCCGTAACCATTCCCAATACGGTGACCTTTATCAGTCGTTTAGCTTTTTACTATTGCATCGGCTTGACCTCCGTAACCATTGGTAACTCGGTGACCACTATCGGCGATTATGCTTTTTACAATTGCATCGGCTTGACCTCCGTAACCAACCTGAGCGCCACGCCGCAAATTATCAGCAGCGGTGTTTTTCAGGACGTTACGTTGAGCGGTCTTACGCTAAAAGTACCGGCAGCCTCGGTAACAGACTATCAGGCGGCGCCTGTATGGGAAGACTTCGGAACAATAGAAGCCCTGTAAGGCATTGCGAACACCCGCCGCGGCAGCGATTTTTGGCTCCTGCCGGCGGCGATTCGATACAAGAAAACCGCTCCCGTCCGGCAAGAGCGGTTTTTTTCTTTCTACTCTAAATGGCGCGGAAATTTTTATGCATTTGTGGGCTACCTCTTTTTTGGAGGCGCTATGGGGCAATGGACTGTTCCATGCGTGGTTGGTTTCCCGCTTTCAGACGAAAGCCTTTCGTCTCTACATTTTTTCGCACATTCAGACGAAAACCTTTCGTTTCCACATCTCTTTGTGCTTTCACAGCGCTTCAAAAAAAGATTTGGCCTGTAAACCGGCCATTTATTGCGTCGATTCTGTGCGGATTGATTTTTTCGTCTTGCTTTTTGAATAAAATCATTACTTTTGTCGTTTGAAAAAGTGAGTGATAAAACCCGTTTAAAAAGGATAATTCATTGAGTGGAAGTCAATTTATCGTTTCTGCGCGTAAATACCGGCCGGCTACCTTTGACACGGTAGTAGGGCAGTCGACGATTACCGGTACGCTTAAGAATGCCATCAGACATCAGCATCTTGCACAGGCCTATTTGTTTTGCGGCCCGCGCGGGGTAGGCAAAACTACCTGCGCACGGATTCTTGCCAAGACGCTCAACTGCCTGAATCGCACGGAAAGCATCGAACCTTGCGACCGGTGCGAATCCTGCAAAGCGTTCAGCGAATCGAGGTCGTACAATATTTTTGAACTGGACGCGGCTTCCAACAATTCGGTGGAAGACATCCGCAGCCTGATCGACAAAGTGCGTATCCCGCCTCAACTCGGAAAATACAGCATTTACATCATCGACGAAGTGCACATGTTGTCGTCGTCGGCTTTCAACGCTTTCCTGAAAACTTTGGAAGAACCGCCGGCACACGCTATTTTCATTCTGGCTACTACCGAGAAACACAAAATTATCCCCACTATCCTGTCGCGCTGCCAGATTTTCGATTTCAACCGTATCCGTACCGAGGACATCGCCGGCTACCTGCGGCAAATTTCCGACAAAGAAGGCGTCGCATGCGAAGCCGACGGATTGCACGTGATTGCGCAAAAAGCCGAGGGCGGCATGCGCGATGCACTTTCCATCTATGACCAGATAGTGAGCTATTGCGGAAACAGAATCACCTACCGGAGCGTCATCGAAAACCTGAATGTACTGGATTATGAGTATTATTTCAAGCTTACCGACGCTTTTCTTGCCCACGACATCGGAACGGCATTAATCACTTTTAACGAGATATTAGACAAAGGTTTCGACGGGCACAATTTCATCACAGGACTTGGTTCCCATTTCCGCGATTTGCTGGTATGCAAGGATCCCGTTACCCTGTCGCTGCTCGACACAGGCGACAATATCCGCGAACGCTACCGCGAACAGGCCGCACGATGCGGTACCGGGTTCCTTTTCGATGCGCTGAACCATTGCAGTACGTGCGACGTAGGCTATAAAGTCAGCAAAAACCAGCGTCTGCACGTTGAAATCACCCTGTTCCGGTTATGTGAAATCGGAACAGGAAAAAAAAAATCTGACGCTCCAACCGTAAGTGTAACACCGGCCAAACCAACTGCGACGACAGTTCCCAAAGTTCCGCCGCGCAACGAAATTTCTTCCATCTCCATCAAAGAAGAGTTGTCGAAACCGCCTCCGCCGCGCAACGGAATTCCGTCCATCTCCATCAAAGAAGACTTGTCGAAACCGCCTCCGCCGCAGGAAGACACAACAACGCTCCCAATCAGTGAAAAAAACGAAGAGAGGCTTGCAGAACCGGTAACACAGGAGGCCCTGGCAACGGCATGGACGTCGTTTGCCGAGATGCACAAAGCCGAATCGCAATACTACAGCCTGCTAACAAGCGCCATACCGCAACTGGAGAAAGACACGAGGGTGAATTTCACTGTCGGTAACACGTTCCAGCAGGAAGCGTTTCAAAAAATCCACTCCGACCTGCTGAATCATCTCCGCCGGCAACTGAAAAACCATCAAATGGAAATATTTCTTGCACTGCTTGAAAAACCGGATGTCCCCAAAACAGCCCGTACGCCCGAAGAGAAATTTGTGCAGATGTGTAAGAAAAATCCCTTATTGACGGTTCTGCGACAAAAACTTATGCTTGATTTTGAATAATTCATTTTCATTGTGGTAAAAGAAGCGATTTTGCTGGTTAATATCGGTACGCCGAACAGCCCGGACACGGCGGATGTGAAAAAGTTCATTACCGACTATCTGACCGATCCTCACGTGATTACGCTCCCGCGTTTTCGCCGCCATTTGCTGGTCAAAGGGGTCATTGTTCCTTTCAGAGCGCCGAAGTCGGCAAAGGCATACCGGCAACTGTGGACGGAACAGGGATCGCCGCTGCGATATTATTTGGAAGCGTTGCGTATCAAAGTACAGGAACAGTTGGGCGACAAGGCGGAGGTGTGGACTGCCATGCGCTATGGTCATCCGAATATTGTCGGCGTGATGGCCGATATGGAGCGGCAAGGCTATGACCGGCTGACGGTAGTGCCTCTCTTTCCGCAGTACACCACATCGACCGTAGGCACCATCGAGGACAAGGTTCGCGAAGAACATGCCCGCTGGCGACGTCCGGCACAATTGAACATCATACGGCATTTCCAGTTTTATCGTCCGTTTCTGGAACTTTGGAGCCGGCAAATCGCTTTGCATCAACCGGAGAAATACGACAGGGTGGTTTTCGCTTTTCACGGTTTGCCGCTCAGCCACTTGCCTGCGGCTTGCAGGACGGCGCAAGGCCATTTACCCTGCAACTGCCTGCCGCCGGCTGTCCATGAAGATTTTTTTCAACTTCCTGACGCCTGTTACAGAGCCAACTGCTGTGGTTTCGCAAGTCGCGTGGCTACGCTGGCCGGATTGGAACCTCACCGCTGCGTGGTGTCATTTCAGTCGCGCCTTAGCAAAGGATGGATACAACCTTATACCGACCGCGTACTGGAAGAATTTGCCGCAAAAAAAATGAAAGTGCTGGTAGCCGCTCTTTCCTTTGTTTCCGACTGTCTGGAAACAAGAGTAGAATTGGACATTGAAATTCGTCAGCGTTTTCTGGCGCTCGGCGGACAGGAATTTGGACGTGTGGCAGCGCTGAACGCCTGCGACGAATGGGCAAAAGTATTGTCGGAAATTTGCCGGACACGCATCTCTTCCACACCGTAAAACGGTTTCCTTCCCATAAAGAATTACACCGGTTTGACCGCAGCGATGCTATAAAAGAAGGTTGAACATAAGCCAGTAAACGCCGGCGCCGGCCAAATATCCTGTTATTGCCAGCAGTGTTACTTTTCTCAAATACCACATAAAGTCCATTTTCAAAATTCCCATTGCCGCTACTCCTGCCGCTGATCCGATAATCAACAGGCTTCCGCCCGTACCGGCGCAATAGGCGAGAAATTCCCAAAAAGTGCCGTCCACCGTAAAATTGGCCATATAGGGATCGGTAACGCCGGCGGGAACAATACCGTACATTCCCATTGTACCTGCTACCAACGGTACATTGTCCACTATCGACGACAAAAATCCGATCGCAAGGTTGATGGCATATACATTATGTATTTTTTCGTCGAGAAAAGTGCTGAGCATGCGCAAATGTCCGGCCGATTCCAGACCTGCAACCGCCATCAGGATACCCAGAAAGAAAAGGATGGTGGGGGTATCGATTTTTTGGAGGATGTATGTCAGCGACAGCCTGACGCGAAGGTCTTTTTGCTTGCCGCGATGCAGAATCTCGGTAATAATCCACATTAAGCTAAGAACCAGCAATATGCCGAGATATGGCGGCAAGTGCGTGACGGATTTGAATACCGGTACGAATAATAAGCCGCCCACGCCTGCCAGCAGAATGATCAGCCGTTCCTTGTCGGAAGTAGGCACTATTGATTTGGCGCGGTCGGAACGCGAAGGAGGAATAGCCGTACCTTTGAGCGTGAAAGAAACGATCAGCAAAGGCACGATCATACACATCAGGCTGGGAACAAACACCTTGAGAATAATGTTGACGGCCGTTATTTGACCGCCTATCCACAACATGATGGTGGTGACGTCGCCGATGGGAGACCATGCGCCGCCCGCATTGGCTGCAATCACTATCATACTGGCAAAAAACCACCGCGTATTCTTTCCTCCCACTAATTTTCGCATCAGCGCAATCATCACAATCGTAGTAGTAAGATTATCCAGCACAGCCGACATGAAAAAGGTAAGGAAAGAAAAAATCCAAATCAGTTTTCGCTTGCTGATCGTCTTGATGATCTTTGACAGCACATTGAATCCGCCGTGGGTATCAATTATTTCCACGATGGTCATGGCGCCCAGCAAAAAGAAAATAATCTCGCCGGTAGCTCCAAGATGCTCAATCAGCAATGAATGAACAAAATCCGGTAGCGAAGAGTGGGAGGACTCCGCTAATTCCCCCGTACCGGAAAAAATACTCTCCCCCCCGAAAATAATACAGACCCACACCGCTACAGCCGTCAGCAATGCCGCTGCCGCTTTATCCACTTTAATGGTATGTTCCAGGGCTATGGCCGAATAACCTAATATAAAAATAACTACAATCAGATAAAACATATTTTATTGTTTTGTTGATTCAACGTACAAAGATATATTTTATTTTATTATCTTTGTTCGAAATTCTTTTTTATTTACAGATGGCAAAAATATTAGTAATTGACGACGAGCGGAGCATCCGCAATACATTAAAAGAGGTGCTTGAGTATGAAAGCCACCAGGTGGATGTGGCGGTAGACGGTCCCGAAGGCATTGAAATGTTCGGAAAGGAAAAATATGAAATCGTCCTGTGCGACATCAAAATGCCCAACATGGACGGTATCGAAGTGCTGGAAAAAATCACGGAAATGCCTGGAGATGCGCCTGTGGTGATGATTTCAGGTCACGCCAACATTGATACTGCCGTAGAAGCGATCAAAAAAGGGGCTTTCGATTTTATTGAAAAGCCGCTGGATCTTAATCGCCTGTTGATCACCATTCGCAATGCGATGGAAAAGAAAGATCTGGTAACGGAAACAAAGATTCTCAAACGTCGCGTTAACAAGACATTTGAAATTGTCGGCGAATCGCCTGCCATTAAGAACGTGCTCGAAATCATAGACCGTGTGGCGGCCACCGATGCGCGGGTGTTGATTACCGGAAGCAACGGAACGGGCAAGGAATTGGTGGCAAGATGGCTGCATGAGAAAAGCCTCCGTGCGGCAGGCCCTTTTGTAGAAGTCAACTGCGCCGCTATCCCTTCCGAATTGATTGAAAGCGAACTGTTCGGACACGAAAAAGGTTCGTTTACCTCTGCCTACAAAGACAGGAAAGGTAAATTTGAAGCCGCCAACAAAGGCACTATCTTCCTTGACGAAATCGGCGACATGAGCCTGTCCGCTCAGGCAAAAGTACTGCGAGCCTTGCAGGAAAACAAAATATCGAGGGTAGGCAGCGACAAGGAAATCAAAGTAGATGTGCGCATTGTCGCCGCCACCAACAAAGATCTCCGCAAGGCCATCGACAACAACCTGTTTCGCGAAGACCTCTATCACCGTTTGAGCGTCATCCTGATCCGCGTGCCGACGCTGAACGAACGAATCGAGGACATTCCTCTGCTGGCCGACCATTTCATCAAACAAATCTGCGACGAATACGGAATGTCGCTCAAAAATATCTCTGAAGAAGCGATTTCCGCACTGCAAAAAATTAACTGGACCGGCAACATCCGCGAATTTAGAAATGTTATCGAACGTCTGATCATCTTGTGCGGGAAAACCATTACCGCACAAGACGTAAACACTTTTGCACAACCCATCTCAAGATAACGCCGAATGAGCAAAATCATCTTACCCTTCTTCTGCTTGCTGTCGGCGGCTGTTTCGGTCGTGTGCGGACAAACGGCGCAACCGGGCGCCGAATGTACGGAAGAATATTTTCCGCTTCTGAAAGAACGGCGGGTAGCCGTGATGACCAACCATACCGGCATGGTCGGCAACGAACATCTGGTAGATATCTTGCAACGCAAAGGCGTCAATCTTACGGTTATTTTCTCCCCCGAACACGGTTTCCGCGGAAATGCCGACGCCGGACAACATGTGGCCGACTCCATTGACGGCAAAACGGGAATACCCGTATATTCCCTGTATGGCAACGGCCATCTCGGGAAGCCGAAAAACGAACATTTGAAACTGTTCGACGTGATGCTGGTCGACATTCAGGATGTAGGATTGCGTTTCTATACCTATTATGTCACTGTTGTCAAACTGATGGATGCCTGCTCGGAACACAACCTCCCGATGATTCTTTTGGACAGACCCAATCCCAACGGTCATTGTACGGACGGGCCTGTGCTGGACATGAAACATAAATCCGGCGTCGGATGGCTTCCCATTCCCGTTATGCACGGAATGACGCTGGGAGAACTCATGCAGATGGTCAATGGGGAAAAATGGCTGACCGGCGGACGCATCTGCAAACTTACCGTCGTCAAATGCAGGAATTACACACATAACACAGTGTACTCGCTGCCTGTTCCGCCATCCCCCAATCTGCCCAACATGAAATCCGTCTGGCTCTATCCTTCCGTCTGCCTTTTTGAAGGAACGCAGGTAAGCCTCGGACGCGGCACGGATTTTCCCTTTCAGGTATACGGCCATCCCGACATGAAAGACTGTTCGTTCGGTTTTACGCCCCAAAGCAAACCGGGCGCCCGACGACCGCCCCTGATGGGAAAACGTTGCTGCGGCGTCGATCTGCGTAACCTGTCCGACAAGGAAATCCGCGAAAAAGGCTTCGACTTGTCGTATGTTATTGACGCTTATCAAAAATTGAATATCGGCGACGCTTTTTTTACCCCGTTTTTTGAAAAACTCACCGGCGCGGACTATATCCGCACGATGATCAAGGAAGGCAAAACAGCCGCAGAAATCAGGATGGTATGGCAGGAGGATGTGGAAAAATTCAAGCGACAACGTCTGCCATACTTGTTGTATGAGTGACGCTGACGCCCTTATGCCTCTGTAAAAAAAATCATCGTTTATGATGAAGACAAACGCCACTGTGCGGAAATGCCGCATGACAAAGGGTTTTGCATGTTTCTTTCAGATGTGGATATTATGTTGGCCGGCCGGATTGACAGCCAAAGAACGCGACACCGTGTATTTCATTCCGGAAGTGCCGGTGATAGGCCGGCAAACACGACAAGGCGTATTGCAGCGTATTGAAGCAAAATACCTCCGGCAATTGCCTAATCCGTCGGGCAATGTGGAAACATTGCTCAAAACCCTCCCGGGCGTGTCGTCCAACAACGAACTGAGTGCGCAATATTCGGTGAGAGGCGGAAGTTTTGATGAAAATCTGCTGTATGTCAATCATATTGAGATTCATCGTCCGGTGTTGATACGATCGGGGCAACAGGAAGGCCTTAGTTTCATCAATCCCGATTTGGTGAAATTGGTGGACTTTTCGGCAGGCGGTTTTGACGCCCGTTATGGCGACAAAATGTCGTCGGTGTTGGATGTGCAGTATCGCGTTCCCGAAAATTTTGCAGCAAACGTTTCCGCGAGTTTGCTGGGCGCTTCGGTTTCGGCAGAAATACCGCTAACAAACCGGTTTACCTTTCTTACAGGGGTACGCTACAAAACTTCGCAATACCTGTTGAGAACGCTTGATGCAAAAGGGGATTATCATCCGCGTTTTTTCGACATACAGGGTCGCTTCCGGTACGCTGCCTCCGCAAAATGGGAGGCGGATTTCCTGTTCAACATCAACCGCAACCACTATAGCTTCGAACCGGACGTCCGCACCACCAACTTCGGCACTCTATATGAATCCTATCAACTGAATGTATATTATGATGGCAATGAAAACGATGAATACAACAGCGGGTTAGGCGCTTTGACCCTTACCTTCCGGCCTTCTGCCCGCTGGAAAATGGACCTGACAGCAGTAACGGAACAGGCGGCAGAAAAAGAAACTTTCGATATCGAAGCCGCCTACCGGCTAAACGATTTGGAGGCAAATTTTTCCGACAGTCTGATGAATCCGGGTGTGGGAAGCGAACTGAATCATGCCCGTAATTTTCTGAATACCGGCAATATCTCCCTCTCCTACACAAGCGTTTTTACCGGCGACCGGTTCACGCTGAGCTGGTCGGCCGCTTATCGGCAAGAAACGGCAGACGGCAGCCTCAATGAATGGACAATGATTGATTCTGCCGGCTATTCCGTGCCGCATAACGGGAACAGTCTTACTATCCCGTTGAAAATGTCGAGAAAAGCGGAGCATCATCTGAAAATACGTCGTCTGGTATCATGGTTGCAGTATCAGCGCAAATTATCCGGCCATTACGTCGACTGGACGATGAACGCCGGCCTGCGTTTCAACTACAACAACCTCAACGGGGAATGTCTTTTAAGCCCAAGGCTGTCGGTCACCGTCAGGCCTAAAAACGCCAACCGTCTGGCGGGACGTCTGGCAGCCGGCATGTACGGCCAACCTCCGTCCTACCGGGAAATGCGCGACACCTACGGCCGGTTGCACTCCTCTATCCGGGCGCAACGATCCGTTCACTACACGGCAGGCGGCGACTATGAATTTCATATCGGAAAGAAACCTTTTAAACTGTCCTCGGAACTGTACTACAAGCAATTGAGCAGAATCATTCCCTACAGGGTCGAAAACGTGCGAATCTACTATGCCGGAGAAAACATGGCTTCGGGTTACGTTACCGGATGGGACGTCAAACTGAACGGCGAATTTGTAAAAAATGCCGAATCGTGGATTAGCCTTTCGCTCATGCACTCGCGAATGGACATCGAAAACGATGCTTACGGCAGTTTCCCCCTGCCCACTGACCAATGGATCAATTTCAACCTGTTTTTTCAGGATTACTTTCCCATGACACCCGATTGGCGAGTGTTCCTGAACCTTAGCTACGGCTCTCCGCTCAGTTACAACTATCCCGACGAACACCGTTTCGACCGGACGTTCCGTATGCCCGCCTACCGACGTGTGGACATTGGACTGTCCAAAGATTTTTTAAACCGCAAAACGCATGCCTTTTTCCAAAAATGGACGCTCAATACCGAAATCTTCAACCTGTTCGACACCAAAAACACCATTTCTTATTTCTGGATGCAGGTGGTCAACAACCGAGAAGGCCTCAGCCAGCAGTACGCCATCCCCAACTACCTGACCTCAAGAAGATTTAATGTTAAAATAAGCGTGGCGTTCTAAAGTTTAACCCTGCATTAAAACTCGATATAAAAAATCGCGTTAAAGATACGGAATAAAAAAGTCGCCTCCAAATTGTTTAACATTATTTACGCATTATCTGGGACTACAAAAAAAACTTTTCGGCTAAACTGATTTTATAATGCATTAAAAATCATATAAATATAATTTTATTACTTTGGCGGACAGCCCGAATCCCTGCCGTTTTGAAGGGCATTTTTGCCAAGTTGGGTTAATGCTCTCATAAGGGGTTTTACTAAAGTAAAATATTAATATTAAACAATTTAATGTCTAAAAACTAGTTAATTCTTTTATTGAGGCGCTATGGGTCAGTGGATGGTTCCATCCGTGTTTTATTTCCTACTTTCTTCCCATCCCTCTTAAAAGTCCTTACAGGACTTGATTTTCATAACCGCCGGTCGCTGACCGGCGGAAAGGAGGCCTCACGCAGCAGTGTGGCTGCCTGAATTGAAAATCGACGCAGTCAACGGCAGGACAAGTACTGCCTTTCAGGCAGAAGAAGCTATGGAGAGCGTTTCCGCAGGTCGTTGACCTGCGGTTATGAAAGTTACGTCCTTTCAGGACGTTCCGCATTCTCCAAAGCGGATTTAGACGCACGCCATGCGTCTCTACATTCGCGCTTTCAGGCGCACGCCGTGCGCCTCTACATTCGTGCTTTAGTGGAGGTTAGAAGAATTGTTTTTCATAGCGCCTCAAAAAAAGAATGAACCCGTTTTGCGGAGTTAGGGTTTGATTGCAGGTTTTAGGCTCAATCATAATTTCCCGCTATAATTGATCTTCCTCCTTATTTTGATTACATCATAAAAAGTTACACCCATCCGAATTTTATCACCGGTAGTCGATCCAGACTTTCATCTCTCCCGCTTCGCGGTTGTCCCACGCATAGTAGGGGATAAGGGTAAAGGAGCGGTCGCCGTCGGTGGCGGTGACGGAGGTGACGCCATTGAGCAGCGCGGGCTGGAAGGCGGCCTGAAAGGTGGTTTGCGGCGAGAGGGCGATCCGGTTGAAATGGCCCCGGTTGTCGGCTTCTTCGGCGCAGTAGACAAGCGGCCCGCGGCGGATGGCGCGTTTGCCGGTATTTTCCTTTACGCGCGGATCGGCGGCGACGGCTTCTACCGGCATGTCAAAGACAATCGCAATCCTGTCGCCGGCGTTCCATGTGCGGTTCAGGACGGCATAGCCTTTTTCGACGACCGGAGAGGCCAGCGTTTCGCCGTTGACGGCGATCGTGTATGAGGCGCACCAGTCGGGCATGCGCAGGCGGATGGCTTCCGGCAGTGGAGCGGCTACAGATTCGACGGTCAGCGTCACGGCGCCTTCCCACGGATAGTTGGTTTCCTGATGCAGTTTGACCGCTTTCCCGTTGACCTCAAATTCTGCCGTATTGCCGATGTAGAGGTTCACCCAGAGGGCATCGGACGATACGCCGTAAATGTAGTTGCCGATGGAGGGCAGGAAACGCGAGATCTGGCTCGGGCAGCAGGCGCACCCGTACCATGCCTTTCGGTGATGGTGCCCTTTCGAGGCGAGGGGATTGACGTAGAAGAAGAGGTCGCCGGCCAGCGAGATGCCGGCCAGTGCGCCGTTGTACATCGAGCGTTCCAACACGTCGACGTATTTCGCATCGCCCGTGAACTGGTTCATGCGCCAGTTCCAGTAGACCATCCCGACCGAGGCGCATGTTTCGCAGTAGGCGTCGTAGTTCGGAAGGTCGAAGTCTTCGGTAAAACCTTCGTTGTGATGCGACGAGCCGATGCCGCCGGTGATGTACATGTTGCGCAGCGTCACGTCGTCCCAAAGACGGTGCATGGCGTCGACGTATCCCGTGTCGCGACGGAGCGCGGCCACATCAGCCATTCCGCAGTAGAGGTACATCGCGCGCACAGCGTGTCCGGCGATGTCGGTCATCTCGCGCACGGGCTTGTCGTCCTGGTAATAGAGCAGATTCCACGATCCTTCGCCGCCCTTACTGCCGTGACCGTGTCCGCGTTCTTCGAGCAACCAGTTGGCAAAGTCCAAGTATTTTTCTTCGCCGGTGACGTCGTAGAGTTTCACCAGCGCGAGTTCGATTTCTTCATGCCCCGGCACCCAGTGGCGTTTGTCCGGCCCAAAAAGGCTCATCATGTGGTCGGCCATTTTGATGGAAACGTCCAGCAGCTTGCGTTTGCCGGTAGCCTGATAATAAGCCACGGCAGCTTCAATCATGTGACCGGCGCAGTACATCTCGTGCTTGTCCATGTTCTGCCAGCGTCTGTCTAATCCGGTAAGCGTGTAGAAGGTGTTGATGTATCCGTCGGGCTGCTGGGCGGCGGCGAACTTGTCGATCCATTCGTCGGCTTTCCGTTCCAGTTCGGCGTCGGGATGGTTTTTCAGCGTATAGGCGATGCCTTCGAGCGCCTTGTATACGTCCGAATCGTCGAAGAAGATGCCCGAATGTTCGCCTTTGCCTTTGGCGGCATTTTCGAAATTCCGGATACGTCCGGTATGGTTCTCAATCTGGTCGATACAGACGGCCAGCGTCGTGGTGGCGTGACTTTGCAGTCGTGGCGCCCAAAAACGGTCGGTAATCTTTACGTGCGAAAAGTCTACCGGCGCAATCATCTTGAAAGGCTGTTCGTTGGCTTTTTCCGTATTTCCGCAGCCGAACAGTGCAGCGCAGAGGAATGTAGATGCAAAAAAAATTTTCATTGGTGTTGATATTTAAAACTATTATTTATATTTAT
>JAIRLS010000202.1 GCA_031259205.1 Bacteroidales bacterium
CGGCGGTTATGAAAATCAAGTTCTTTCAGAACTTTTAAAATGGATGGGAAGAAAGCGGGAAACAAAACACGGATGGAACAGTCTACTGACCAATAGCACCTCAAAAAAAGAATTAACCAGAAAAACGGTATGTCCATTCTCTCCAATAGCCCGCAGACCCTTCACCGTTTTACCACCGGATAAAATCAGGCGGTAAACTTGAATTATTAATTCCCCATTCCTTCATCAAAAAAATGTTCTTTCCGAAAGCCGTTTTTTTTGTAATTTAGCATCGCACTTTTTATGATATTTTTCATGGCATTTACCTTGTATTTAATACCTAATGTGTTGTCGGACAACACTTATTCCGAAGTTTTACCGCAACAGATACGGAACGCCGTCGTCCGGATCCGGCATTTTTTTGTGGAAGACGTCAAAGCGGCACGCCGTTTTTTGATTCGGATGCGCCATCCTGTCCCGCTCCATGAATTGTTTTTTCACGAACTGAACGAGCATACCCCTGTCCAGGAAATACCCTCCTTCCTTCCCTTTCTGACGACAGGCGACACAGGCCTTCTTTCGGAAGCGGGTATGCCTGCCGTTGCCGACCCCGGAGCCGCTTTGATCCGACTGGCGCACGAAAACGGTATTCGGGTTACGCCGCTGGTAGGCCCTTCATCCATACCGCTGGCGCTGATGGCTTCCGGAATGAACGGCCAGTCCTTCGCTTTCAACGGATATCTCCCGGTGAAGAAAAACGAACGCATCCGCCGGATACAACAATTAGAACAACGGGCGGAAAAAGAAGGGCAGACACAGATTTTTATCGAAACGCCGTACCGCAACATGCAAATGCTGGAAGACCTCTTGTCGGCCTGCCAACCGGACAGCCTGCTCTGCATCGCCTCCGAACTTACCTCCGCTAACGAATTTATTGCTACCCGACGCATCCGACAATGGAAACAACAGTTGCCCGATTTGAACAGGAAACCCGCAGTATTCCTGCTACACAGGGATAGCCGTCCCCCCAAAATGCGCGGACGTCAAAAAAAATATTTCGCGTAGTTAGCGATTTTTACTATCTTTACCTGTCAATAATTTCAATAAAACACATGAAAAAAGTATTTATATTTTTGGCAGACGGCTTTGAAGAGACAGAAGCCGTTGCCACGATAGACGTATTGCGCCGGGGCGGGCTGGAAACCGTTGCCGTGTCTGTCTCCGGTACCATCGCTGTAACGGGAGCGCACCGGATAACGATGGTTGCCGACCGGCTGTTTTCCGAAACGGATTTTTCCGTCGCCGCGATGCTGGTGTTGCCGGGAGGAATGCCGGGAGCAAAGCACCTGAACGAACATGCCGAACTGAAAGCCTTGCTGAACGAACACGCGGAAAAAGGCGGAAAAATAGCCGCTATCTGCGCGGCGCCTATAGTGCTGGGCGGCCTGAACCTGTTGCAGGGCAAACGGGCAACGGTTTATCCGGGATACGAACAGCACTTGCGGGGAGCTACCATCGAAACCGGTCCGGTGGTAAAAGACGGAAACATCATCACGGGAAGAGGGCCGGGCTTCGCTTTGCCATTCGGACTGGCTATCGTAGAAGAGTTGCAGGGAAAAACCAAAGCGAACGAAGTGGCAAACGGTTTGTTGCTGACGGCATAAGCGCGAAAGCGGAGAAGGCAGAGTATCCTGAAAGGACGTCGCATTCATCACCGCAGGTCGTCGGCCTGCGGTGATGAAAATCCGGCTTTTCAAGGCAGTTATCGTCATGCAAAAAAACAACATTCCGGAATACATCCGACGCAACATAACACAGAAAATCTTGATTTTTATTTTATATATTTGTACAATCCGAATTTTTCATCTAAATTTGCGTCATAAATTCAAATTAAATTGTAAAAATATGAAAAACGTTCTTCTTCTTCTTTTTCTCGGCGGCGCATTGCTGCTTGCTTCCTGCAAAGGCGGAACAAAGCCCGCCATCAACATCGACTCCGTGGTTTCGGCCAAAGGAACGGAGGTTTTCCAGCCCGACTGGGACAATATCGCCACGCATTACCGTTTTCCCGAATGGTTTACGGACGCCAAGTTCGGTATTTTCATTCACTGGGGCGTATATGCCGTTCCCGCGTTTGGTACGGAATGGTATCCGCGAAACATGTACCAGAAGGATTCGCGCGAGTACAGGCATCACATCGACACTTACGGCGAACATACCCGTTTCGGTTACAAGGACTTCATCCCCATGTTTAAAGCCGAAAAGTTCGACGCTGCCGAATGGGCTGCCCTCTTCCGGGAAGCCGGCGCCACGTATGTCGTTCCCGTAGCCGTACATCACGACGGCTTTTCGATGTACGACAGCGACCTGAACAAATGGAACTCCGTGAAGATGGGACCCGGCAAAGACATTGTCGGACTGCTCAAGCAGGCGGTCGAAAAGGAAGGGCTTGTCTTCGGACTGTCCACTCACCGCGCCGAAAACGCATGGTTCTACAACGGTGGAATGACATTTCCCTCCGACGTGCAGGACACCACCATCACGCTCTACGGACGACGATACGCCGTCGAACACTACGAAGAATCGTTTGCCCGCGAATGGCTGGCGCGCACCTACGAACTGATCAACAAGTATGAACCGAAACTGATCTGGTTCGACTGGACGGTCAACAATCCTGTCCTCATGCCTTATTTCAACAAATTCATGGCCTA
>JAIRLS010000210.1 GCA_031259205.1 Bacteroidales bacterium
TATGATTTTGTGCCGACGCATATCTTCCCCGGAGGGGGAAGAATATCAATAGAAAAAAGAGGATTCCGTTTTTCCCTGTTCCCCGTTAGGGGATTCATAAACCGGAAGTGAATGCCCTAACGGGCAATACGGCTCATCGACAACCGGTGTTTACTATTGATATGTTTGCCCTGACGGGCAATGCACAAAACTGTGCCGCGTGCAGTATAATATGAACATCGCCGGCGACTTCCTTGTGTAAGTTGCAAAAAGATTACGCATCGAAATCTACGCATGACATGTGGGAACACGCTGTTACACCGGTGATGTTGTCCGCAGAAAGCGAAATATTACGCTGAATATGTATGTGTTACGAAATGACATTACTTATAATCAGGCGGAACCGGTTTATTTTCGGGATAATGAGGATTCGTTTTTTTCACGGGTCGATGACTTGCGGTTATGCCTATTCAGCGCCTTTCGGCGTTATTGGTTACCCCTGTCATGCGGTCATATAGATTTGGCGCCGTGTCGGGAGTCTGTAATCATCTTATGCCGACGGCAAGCGGCAACAGAAAGAAACGCCGGACGCGCCGTATGTGTTTTCTGAGATACGGGACTGTTGATGGGGAAGCGATATTCATACTTGCTGCGGAGGATCAATATAGTTGTCGGCCACCCATTTTGCGAAGGGCATGCTTCCCGTGAAAGCCGGCGATACGGCATTGAGCACATGCACCGAATCTTTGTCGCCTTCCACCACAAAGTCCATCACTAATTCTTTCGTCCGCACATCCAGCAATTGCGCTCGGATGCCGGGTTTACTCCATTCGCTGAAATACTTTGCCGGAATGGATTTTACCATTTTTGCGGCCAAGCCGACAAAGTGTCTCCGGCTGTATTTTCTGATTTCCTGAAAAGCGAGATTTCTGAATCCAAAGGAATTGCACAGGAACAGGCGCGCTTCCCAACAAAGGATCCGGCACAGCTCGTTCAATTTGAAACGGCTCCATCCTTTGTAGTTTTCGCGCCAGAAAGCGGGGATGGAGGTTGGTCCGATTTTGACGACGTTGTCCACCGTAACGGTGTAATGCACGCCGAGAAACGGATTTTTCAGGTTTGGCACCGGATAGATATTGACGCCGACGGGTTGGTCATGTCCCTTGTATTTCAGGTAGATTCCCTTGAACGGGATGATAGTGTAATGCTTTGAATAGCCGAAGTCCCTGGCGATTTTGTCGGCGTACAGTCCGGCGGCGTTGATGATTTTTTTCGCTCTGAAGATGTGATGAGCCGTCTTTACCGTGTTTCCACCGATGCGTTTTTGGTAAGGTTCGTTAAAAAGGACGGCAACGCCTTTCCGTATCAGTTCGTTTTTGATACACCGGTTGATTTCTACGGGATCGACGGTGGCCGTGGCAGGCGACCACAGCGCATGTTTGCAGGTGACGGCGTTGGGTTCAATCTTCGCCAGTTCCTCTTCGGTGATCAGCTTAACATCTACGCCGTTGGCTTTTCCGCGCCGTTCCAGTTCACAGAGAGACGGCAACTCTTCTTCGTTCTGCGCCACCACTACTTTTTGGCACTTGTTGATGCGCAAACGGTTGTCGTAACAGTACTGTTGCATCAGCGCGTTTCCTTCGCGGGTGAATTTGGCTTTCAGCGAATCCGCCGTATAGTAGAATCCCGCATGGAGTACGCCGCTGTTGCGTCCGCTGCTGTGGTATGCCACGTCCGGTTCTTTTTCCACCACGGTAATCTTTGCTTCGGGATGCCTCGCGTTCAGTTCCCGCGCAAGGGTAAGCCCGACGATGCCGGCGCCGATGACAAGATAGTCTGTTTCCAAATCATGCATGTGCTTCTTTTTTTAACAATTTTCTGTAATATAAGGTGATTTCCCTGCCGGTTCAATTCATATCGGCAGTTGAATAAGTCAGTCCTAAACTCTCGTAACGTTTGACGATATTGCCGGTAAGCCGCCGTTTAAAATCGCTGTAATTTTTTCTTTCTTTCCGGCTCCACAGGGCTTCCGACATGGCGGCCAGTCGTGGGAACAGCATATATTCGACAGCGCTTGGGGCGGCGAGATATTCCGTCCACAGGTTGGCCTGACCGCCGAGTATGTGTTGCGCTTCCGAATCGGTTAAACCGGCAGGGGTGGGGTCGAAGGCATAAACTTTTTCGAGCGGAAGGTATCCGCCGATGGCCAAAGGCTCTGTGTCCCTGTTTTTAGACTGGTAATAGTCAAAATAGCAGAAGTCGGTGGGCGTCATGATGACGTCGTGTCCCTGTTTTGCCGCAACGACGCCGCCTTCCATGCCCCGCCACGACATCACGGTGGCATTGGCGGCCAATCCGCCTTCCAGAATCTCATCCCATCCTATGACAGTACGTCCTTTGGCATTAACGAACTTTTCGATGCGGGAAATGAAATAACTTTGCAGTTCGTGTTCGTCTTTCAGTCCCAATTCCCTGATTTTGGACTGACAGTGATGGCAACGTTCCCACCGGATTTTGGGACATTCATCTCCCCCGATGTGGACGTATTTGCCCGGAAACAGGTCGATTACTTCGGAAAGCACGTCTTCCAGAAACCGGAAAGTAGCTTCCTTAGGGCAATAGACGTCGTTGAAGACGCCCCAATGTCCGGCGACTTCAAACGGCCCTCCCGAACAGGACAGTTCCGGATAAGCCGCCAGCGCTGCCATGGCATGTCCCGGCATTTCGATTTCCGGAATAATGGTGACGAATTTGGTTTTTGCATATTCGATCACATTTTTGATTTCTTCCTGCGTGTAATAACCGCCGTAGCGAGTCTGGGCGTACTTCCGCCCGGAAGGAGTGTAACGACCGATAAGCGTTCGGTCGCGCCATGCGCTGATTTCGGACAGTTTTGGATATTTTTTTATTTCGATACGCCATCCCTGATCATCGGTCAGATGCCAGTGGAAAGTGTTGATTTTATGGAATGCCAGCAGGTCGATATAGCGTTTTACTTCCTTAACGCCGGAAAAATGACGGCAGACGTCCAGCAAAAGCCCGCGATAGGGATAGCGGGGAGCGTCCTCTATTTCGGCGCAGGGCACCGAAAGCTCACTGTTCGGCGCCTGATTGCGCTCGATTTCGGGCGGTAACAACTGGCGAATCGTCTGCATGGCGTAGAAAAATCCGGCTGCCGCTCCAGCTTCCACTTCAATCCTGTTTTTCGAAATGTGCAGTCGATAAGCCTCCCTGTTTTTTATTTCGGGATTAAGTTTGAAAACCACATCATTGCCGGGTTTTACATCTGCATCCGGCTTTTCTGCCTTCAAATACCATGCCTTGGTCAGCAAAAACCTCTCCTGCAACGCATAAGCGGCGTGAAGCAGGTCGGGATCATCATTCGGCAAGAGAATGCGCGTGTCTTTGCTGAAAACAAACTTACCCTGCCGGATTTTTAGTTCAACGGGGTTAGGTACAATGTTGTAAATATTTTGCGCACAAACCGTATACGCAAAAGTACAAAACAGCACGGATATGATCAACAACTTGTTCATTTTTAATTTTTAATTAAATTAGCAATAAAATACAAAATTAGGATTTTTTTTAGAATAACCACTACTGTCCGGTAAAGTCGCA
>JAIRLS010000224.1 GCA_031259205.1 Bacteroidales bacterium
TCATCCGGCAAATCAGCAGACAGGCTTCCATTGGCGAGTTATAGAACAGGTTGGCGCCCAAGCCGATTATTGCGTCTACACAGTCGCTTTCAATCATTTTCGTGCGCATGGCTTTTTCGGCGTCGCGAAACAATATTCCGTGGGGCCACAATACCACGCAACGTCCGGTCTTTGTATTCATACTTTTCATTATGTGCTGCTGGAAAGCATAATCGGCGCAACCTTGCGTCGGCGTTCCCCAGATGTTGCGTCCGAACGGGTCGTTCACAAACGATTTCTGTTCCCAGCTTCTAATGGAATAGGGCGGATTGGCAAGTACGATATCGAATTGCTGTAAAGCATCGTTTTTTATAAAACGCGGGTCTTTCAAGGTGTCGCCACGCTCAATGATAAATTCCTCAAACCCATGCAGCAACATGTTCATTCGGGCAATGGCGGAAGTAATCAGGTTGATTTCCTGCCCGTACAGGCGGAGCGTCCGGTATTCTTTACCTTCGTCTTTCAGCATCATGGCGCAGTTGAGCAACAGTCCGCCGCTGCCGCACGTGGGGTCGTAAACGCTTTCGCCCTCCTGCGGATCGGCAATCAGGCTCATCAGGCGGACTACTGTGCGATTGGTGTAAAATTCGGCAGCCGTGTGTCCGCTATCGTCGGCGAATTTACGAATCAGATATTCGTATGCCTGTCCCAGCATATCGTTGGGCACGCTGCTTACGCTTAAATCGTGCCGCGAAAAATGTTCTACCAGGTTGCAAAGCATGGCATCGGTCAGGCGTTCCCTGTTTGTCCATTCGGCATCGCCGAAAATGCCTTGCAATTGCGAAACGTTTACCTGTTCTATTTTACGAAATGCTTTCGTTAGCGCCTGCCCGACGTTTTCCGTCACCTCCCGTACATCGTTCCAATGCGAATCTTCGGGAATTTGAAATCGGTGGTTTTCCGCAAAGGAGGCATAATCCAAATCGCCGGCGCTTTCCTCGACGGCAAGTTTGTATTCCTCTTCGTAAACGTCGCATATTCGTTTGTAAAACAGCAGGGGGAATATGTATTGCTTGTAATCGCCGGCGTCGATCACGCCGCGTAAATATACCGCAGCGCCCCACAGGTATGATTCCAATTCTTTCAGGTTCATAAGGCGGCAAATGGTTTTAATAATTGTTTTAAACGCTGTTCCGCTTCGTTCGATTGTTTAACGGATTCTTTCAGACGTTTCAACGCTTCGTCCAAAGAGGGGAGATTGTCGACCACCTCCTTTTCGACGTACAGGGGAATATTGAGGTTGTAACCGTTTTGTTTGATTTCCTCTAACGTGGCTACTTTTGCGTGGTTTTTCACATCCGCCCAGTTGGAATACCATTGATAAATCTTTTCAATATGTTCTTCGTCAAGGAAATTTTGGGCGCGTCCGGTACGAATCTGGTCGGCGGCATCTATAAACAATACTTTTCGGTTTTTTACCGTTTCTTTTCGCGCTTTGAAAATCAGGATACACGCCGAGAGGCTTGCACCGTAAAATATATTGGCGCCCAGTCCGATAACGGCGTCCAGTAAATCCATTTCCAGCAGGGCTGCGCGGATTTTTGCCTCCGCCCCTTTACGGAACAGCGCCCCGTGCGGCAGGACAACCGCTACCCGACCGCGTTGAGGATTCATGGATTTAAGCATGTGTTGAACCCAGGCTAAATCGCCGTTTCTTTGCGGCGGCACTCCGGCTATGTTTCTGCCGTAAACGTCGTTGACCCATATTTCGGCGCCCCATTCTTTCAGCGAAAAAGGCGGGTTGGCGATTACAATATCGAAAACCCGCAAAACATCGTCGTCAAAGAAGCAAGGGGTTCGTAATGTGTCGCCACGTTCAATTTTGAAATCTACAATGTTGTGCAGAAACATATTCATTCGGGCAATCGCAGAAGTCGTCAGATTCTTTTCCTGCCCGAACAGTTTTAATGTTCGCGGGTCGCCGCCGGACTGTTTTACATGTTCGATACATTCGAGCAACATACCCGCCGTTCCGCAGGCGGGATCGTAGATGGTTTCACCCGATTTGGCGTCCACGATTGAACCCATCAGGCGCACAACGGAACGGGGCGTATAAAATTCCCCCGCTTTCTTGTTTGTCTGGTCGGCAAACATTTTGACGAGATATTCATACGCCTGTCCCAACATATCCAGTTCGACGCTGGAATTGGACAGATTGTATTGTGAATAGTGTTCCATCAGGCGATTGAGCAACGCGTCCGAAAGTTTATCCTTGTTTGTCCACGGAGCATCACCGAAAATACCAGTCAAGAAATTCGGATTTGCCTTCTCAATCTGAGAGAAAGCGCCTTTGATAGCGCTTCCGACGTTTTCGGTCGTAGCCCTCACATCGTTCCAGTGAGCGCCATCGGGAATGATAAAACGATGAAATTCGTCGTTTTTTGCATACTGCTCATCTCCTTCCGATTCTTCCAGCGCTTCGTCGTATTCTTCATCATATACATCCGATATGCGCTTGAAAAACAACAGCGGGAAAATATATATCTTAAAATCCGCCGCATCCACAGGGCCTTTCAGTATCCAGGCTGCTTTGGCAAGATACTGCTCCAGTTGAGATAATGTTAATCGTGTCTTAATCATGCATTTCTTTTGAAAAAACATACAAAGGTAATTCTTTTGCATGAAATGGAAAATCTTAAAAGGCAACATTCCGACTGCTTTCGTCAGGATACGGAATAAAGACATGTGGCCAAATCGGCTACATTTTGTGGCCAAATCCGCCACAAAATTCGATTTACAAATCAGAAATATCGTATATCTTTGCATAGTTTTAATAACATATTACCAATTAAATTATTTTGAGTATGAACATTAATAAAAAGATTTTTATCGGATTTGTAACCGTGTCGGCGACAGCCTCGTTGATAACGGCGAATATACATCTTAGCAGCAAGAGTACGGTATTGGGAGGTATTCGTATGGCGCAAATTGAAGCGCTGGCAGACGAAGGTACAGCTGCGGACTATTGTTTCGTGAAAACATATTCTCCAACACCGTTAACTACAAGAATTCCCTGTGACAGCAGGACAAACGCTTCCACTATTTATCCTTGCGAAAGTGCGAGAGCTGATCACTATGGAAATCAGGACAGGTGCACAAAATGAAGAGACGGTTAACAGTTGCGGCAGTCGTTATTCTGTTAACGGGCAGTTGTGGCAGGGTTTCGGACGATTCCTGTTTCAATGGTCAAATAAGTTTGATTGACGACGCCGTAAAAGTGGAAAAGGTAATTCCGGAAGAGATAAATCTGGACGGGCCATTTTGGGGTACCCCAACGGTCTGCGACAGTTTTATCATCTTCTGGAATACCAAGTTGACGAAATCGTTTTTTCAGGTATTCAATTTGCATACGGGAGCGTATATCGGCGACTTTGTCGATCAGGGTGGAGGCCCCGATGAAGTATACTCGCTTCCATATATTTTTCAGGTATATGAAGAGGACGGTTCCTTGAAGACGCTCCTGAATGCTTCGCATGTGCA
>JAIRLS010000271.1 GCA_031259205.1 Bacteroidales bacterium
CCGGTTTCAACTTGAATTTGAAATTTTTCCCAAAAATAACAAATTATTATTTGATGGAGTTCATTTTTAACGTTTTTTTAAAATCACCGCTGTCCGGTAAAATTTCATGACCTGCCCTGTTTTCCCTTATTGGCAAGCATTGTAGAAATTTACGCAGAAAAAGAAAGTAGAGACGCACGGCGTGCGTCTCTACTTTCAGACACGCCGTGCGTCTCTACTTTCAGACACGCCGTGCATCTCTACATTCAGACGCACGCCGTGCGTCTCTACTCTCGGAAGATGGGCCGGCCCAGCCTCGTTCAATATCTTCCAACGATTTTCCGGTGGTTTCCGGCAACAGCCGCCACACAATCAGCAGGTAGGGGATGCACATGACGCCGAACAGCCAGAAAACGCCGGCATGGGAAAGATTTTTCATCATCCATGGCGTCAGTTGCCCGATGAGATAAGTGCCTGTCCACAGGGAGAATCCGGCGATGGACATGGCCGCGCCACGGATACGCGCCGGATACATTTCCGAAAGCAGTACAAAAATGACTACGCAGATGGATACGGCGCAACTGAAAATATAAACAAGTATCAGCGCGAGCAGCACGAGGGGCGACCACGTTTCGCCGGCGTCATTCATGATAAAATACAGCCCTGTCAGGAACAGGGTGATGATCATTCCCGAAACGCCCCAATATACGAGTTTCTTGCGTCCGATTTTATCGATAAGCCACATGCCCAGCAGGGTGGCCGCCACGTTCACTGCGCCCACTATTACCTGATACAGCAGCGAATCGCCTGCCGAAAGGCCGGTTTGTTCAAAAATAGTCGGGCCGTAATACAGTACGGCATTCACGCCCATGAACTGCCCCAGCATGGCCAGGCATACGCCTGTCAGCACTGCCTTGCGGAACCCCGGTTGCAGCAGCAGCCGCCAGTCGGATTTCACTTCATTTCTTACCAGTAATTTCAACTCCGTCAATTGTTGAACGGTTTCCTTGACGCCGCAGGTACGCGACATGATACTGCGGGCGGCCTCGTCTTTTCCGTGAATCACCAACCATCGCGGGCTTTCGGGAATGAAAAAGACGGCGACAAGAAACAGCAGCGCCGGAAAAGTTTCCATTCCCAGCATGGCTCGCCAGTTTTCGGTGATAAAAACCATCTCCCACAGCCGGTTACCTTCCGCGCCTGCTGCTGCCGACGCATAGTCGAGAATGGCATAATTGACAAGGTACGCACCCAGAAAACCTGTCGTGATGGCCAGCTGGTACAAGGCAACCAGTGTGCCGCGATACCGCGCTATGGCTATTTCGGAGATGTACAGCGGCGAAATGATGGACGCCACGCCGATACCCACCCCGCCTATGATCCGGTAAACAACCAGTTGCGTTTCATCGGTTGAAAGCATGCAGCCTGCCGCCGAAAGGGAAAAGAGGACAGCCGACAGCGACAGCACGGGTTTCCGCCCAAAACGATCGCTCAACCGTCCGGCAACGGTCACTCCAACGACAGAACCCACCAGCGCACAGCCGACATACCATCCCGTTTGCACCTCGTTGAGACCGAACTGTGCGGACACGCTCCCGATAGTGCCGGAAATGACGGCAGTGTCGTATCCGAACAGAAAACCGCCCAATGCGGCGACGGTAGAAAGAAAAATGAGATAGCCGAATGATTTCATATTTTCCGATTTTAGTGTATCATCGTAATCACGACTGTCAAGGCCGCCTGTTCCGGAAAGCTATTGCAATATTTTGATGCTTTGTTGAATATCGGGAACGGAATTATCCCAGTTGTATTCATATTCAATGGACATCAGGCCGTTGAACTTGTTTTTTCTGAGAACTTCCAACATGCCTTTGACGTCGCATACGCCCGTTCCCCAGATGACGTCGTGCTGTTCGGCTTCGCCTGCTTCCGGCGCTTTAATGTCCTTGAAGTGCAGTGACTTCAATCGGGGGCTGACTTGTTCCAGCGCCTTTACGGGGTCTATTCCTTCGCGTTTCCAGTGTCCTACGTCGGCGCAAACGCCCATGCGATCGCTGCGTCCTTCGAGCGCCGCCATCAGCGTGTCGGGATGCCAGTAAGCCGATGGTTGCGGATGATTGTGGACGGCAATGTCGATGGCATATTTTCCGGTCAGTTGCTCCACGAAATTCAGATGTTTGCGCTCCGGTTCGCAAGTGATCAGGCTGATGCCCATGCTTTGGGCAAAGCGGAACAGTTGTTCCCACTCCTCTTCGCTACTGCATATCACTACCCCGCAGGCTACAACAGTCACGTTTTTCGCTTCGAATATTTCCCGCAGTTTTGTGCGGGTGGCTTCGTCCATACGGAAATCCATGGTTTGGTCGCCAAAGCCTTCGCCCAAACGCTGTCCGAAATACACTTCGACACAGTTCACGCCTAATGTTTGCAATTTGTCCAGCGTTTCCACACAAGTGAATTTGTGGAAGGTGTAGGACTGCACGCCGAGTTTCCACTCGTCCGACGGACGGCGGCAGCACGAAACGGAAAGCAAAACCAGCGTACAAACGAGAAAGAAGGACTTTCCGGGAATTGATTTTTTTACAGATGAGGTTTTCATTTGACAGATATATTAAGTATTAAAAAGATGAATTTAAAAAAGACAAAGTTAAGATAAATTCCATTGTGTTTCTATTCCATTGCGGCGAATATGGTTTTGAAAATCGGACAATAACGACGGGTTGTTGCGTACCGTTCGCGGCGTAGTCCGGCGTTTCAGGGCGAAAGCCGCCAGCTCTCCCGCTGCCTCTCCGATGTTCCATTCTGCGGGATGGACGCGGAAACAGCCGTTGGTGATGTGGGTAACGCCAAGGTTTTTGCAGGCGGGCAAGAGGTTTTCTATTCTTTGCGGAATCAGCGCTCCGAGAGGTATCCGGAACGGCAGGGATTCCACGTCGAGATAGTTGACGCCTTGCGGGGTGAAATGGAGGTCGATGCGGTACAGTCCTACTCCTGCGCTGTCCTTAAATTCGGCGGCGGTGTCCTGTCCCGATACCAAACGGCGGTTTTCCTTGCCGATATGTTCTTCTAAAACGGTAAATTCGGCTTTGATGCGTCTTGCCTCGCGTACGTATGGGTACTTGGCCATGCCGTCGTCAGTGCCCAGCGTGGGGAGGCTCAGGCGTAATCCCCGCCAGCCGTATCCTCCGTCGGGGCGCGGCGCTTCCGTTTGCAGCCAGTAGAGCAGTGACAGGTTCAATTGGCGTGCACATGCGACGTGACGTTTAAATTCGTCTTCGGAACCGTCGAGATTGCCGAGCGGATAGTCGTTTTGCGGCCAGTTGATGAGGGAAATATCGCCGGCAAACCATCCTGCTTCGAAATTGGTTTTGCAGACGATTCGGCGGTAAATCCAGAGATTCAGCGCATCGCCGGTGGACAGGCCTTCGGGATGAAAGCCGAGCGTTTTGGGTTCTGCCGGATGGTAGGGATTGCTGTATTGCAAACTGAGCAGCTTACCGGGCCACGGCGGAGTCAATGGGGGGGTATAGTTGCGCCAAAAGTCGTATTCTTCCGGTTTTTGGATGGTATGGTCTTTGCCTTTATCATATTCCAGTGCAAAACACAGGGTGAAGCACTGCTGGTTGTCCGGATTTGCTACGGCAGGCGCGTGCAACTCTCCTGTTTGGCTTTGCGATTCGGTGCCGGTGACAAATTCGGCGCCGGTAAGGGGCAGCAGATCGCCCAATTCCGTCCCGTCGATGAAACAGGGCGCTTGCAGATACGTCATATCTCCGGTATGGACGTCTTTTACCGTTACCGATTTCACCTTGTCGCCATCCGTTACGGCGGCAACCGCCTTGCGAAAGTAGAGGACGTCAAGCTTTCCCGCATGGATATAGGGCGACAGCATCTCGTTCAACACGGCCAGCGCCACTTTGGGCTCGTGGCACAGGCGCGACACCGATCCCGCCCCCGGATTGAGGTATTGCTGTGCACGCGCTTCCGCCGTCAGAGGGTAATGGTACCTGTAATAGTTGCGAATGTTGTTGCGCAACAGGCGGTAAGTTCGCGTAGCGCCTTTGGTTTCGATGTATTGGTGTTCGTCGGGAGGAACGCCCTGTTGTGTCAGTTGGCCGCCGATCCAGTCGGTTTCTTCGGTCATCACTACGGAAAGTCCGTTGCGCAAAGCGCCCAAAGCGGCGGCACAGGCCCCCAGACCGCCGCCAATGATTACAAGGTCGGCCACAGTTTCCTCCCTGCCCGATTGCGTTGCGTCCTTTTTGGAGCAGGCATTGGCCGCAATGGGAAAAACGGCGACAGTTCCCGCAGCAAGGCCTGATTTGATAAATATTCTTCTGTTCATAATGATTAGATTCGACGGTTGCTATTTTTTACCGGCCGCGTATGCGATCCGCACACAGACCGGCCAAAACGCCCGATTTTCCATTTATCCGGTGATATTGAAGTAATCCTTGTAGCGGTCATACAAATGCCCGGCTTGCCGGTAGGCCGATTGCGGACTCATGAAATGTGAAAATTCAAAGGTAATGGCCTTATCGTAACGGGCGCGTTGTGCGGCTTCGAGTTTCAGCCGCAGTTTATCGAATTTGACGGGCAGGAATTTGATGGGCATGTCGCGGTCGAACGATTCGGCATTTGTCCAGCATTGCATGCCGTAGCGGTCGCCGAGTTTTTTGTTTACTTCAAAAAAGGCGTCCAGTTCGTCGTAATCGATATGTCCGTCCTGAAAGGCGCAGGTGTCGATGGCTCCCCGTATGCCGTCGAAGATTTCTCCCCATTCCCGCTCATGTTCCTGCACCGACACGGCGTCGGTTTTGGATAGTTGCCCCGAAGCCGCCATCACCGCTTTTTTCCCGTCAATCCACGGGGAGATGAGCGTGGGCAACCCGTTCGACACGTCCTTGCACTGTTGTCCCATTGCGCGGAACGCTTCAATGGCGCCTTTTGTTTGCCGGCTGATTTCGGTGCTCACGTACCATCCTCCGAAACTTGCATGATGCCCGTAATTTTTCCAAACCTCTTCGATCACATGCTTGTTGTCTTCAATTTCCCATGTTAAATCTCCACTATCCCAATATTTACCGGAATCGTACAGCCCGAACCAGAATTTCATCCCGTGTTTGTCCGCCAGCCGCAGGAACATATCCGTCAAATCGACGGAGGGCATGTAACAGCCGTGTTTTTTCATCAGGTAAGCGGAGGGGTAAGCGATGAATTTGCGGTAGCCCGAACGAATCATGATGACGGTGTCGACGCCGATGGCTTTCATGTAGCCGAAATCGGCGTCCCATTCGCTTTCTCCCCAGTTTTGGTGGGGAATGTCGTGTGAAATTTCATCCAGAAAAGTTCCGGTGATTTTCAACGCCTGTCCTCGTGGGACGATCAGTCTGTCGGGCAAGAGGGTTTGTTTTGCCTGCGTTCTGCCGTTACATGCCGCGAGGGGAGCCGTTGTAGCGACGGCCATCGCCGCTGCTATTTTTTTCAAAAAATCTCTGCGCATATTTTGTTTTTTAGTGTTTTCCTGTTTTCAGCCAGTTGGTATAATCCGCATACAGTTTTTCGGAATCCGCGCGACCGGCGAAAGCGCTTGTTCCGGGACGGTTCATCATGCCGAGGTACTGGTATGCCAGTATGTTTTCCACGATGGGGGAAATGTCTTTCAGTTGCGCAAGCACCCTTTCGAAGGGAGCGGGAATCAGCGCGCTTTTATATACTTCGCCTTCAAAGTCGAAGATTTCCATGTCCGCCCATAATCTTGCTCTTCCGGCTTTGACGTGCATGCCGTACAACTGCTCGAAGTATTGTCCGGCGCTTCCTGCCTGTGTTTTTCGCACGCCCACTTCGTCCTGATAGGCGATGACGTCCACGTCCAATTGTTCCAGTTGGCGGATGTAGCGGTCGTCGGTGCGGACAGACCTTGTGCCGTAGGGGGCGATCAGCGTCAGCGCTTTGGGCGTCAGCGCCCTTGCTTTTTGCGAACAGCGATTGACGTAGCGGACAGTGACGTCTTCGAAAGTACCGCGCAACTCCGATTCGTTCGGGTAATACCAGCCGTAGAAGCTTTTGTGGCCGGCATACTTTTCGGCCATTTCTTCCATGCCCTTTTCGCGCAGTCGCCAAATATCTTCGCTGTTCATGGCTTTTTCCACTTGCCGCCAGTCCGCCCAGTAGTCGTTGCTGATAAAGAATTTTATCCCGCATTCGTCGGCTGCCGAAAGCACGGCTTCCACCGGGTCGTCGCACAGGTAATCATGACGGGGCTGCAAACGCGAGGGATAGTAGGTTTTTCCGTCGCAGGCAACGGCGAGCAGCACCAGATATTCCAGTCCGGCCCCGTGCATCTCCCTGATTTTCTCTTTCCATTGCGCTGCGGTAAACTTTGCCATTTCCCCGTTCCAGTATTTGCCTTCCGCCTGATTGTGGTGTTCAAATTCAAACCACGATCCTGCAATCGGCTTGACAAACGGGCAATCGCCGCCCCGTATCCCCGACAGCGGCGCCGAAACCGTTGGAACGGCGGCCAGACCGCAAGTATGTATGAATGTACGCCGATTCATGTTCTTTCGATATAACGGACAGGTTTGAATTTTTTCATGACAGTTCCCGCTTTGTTCATTGTGTCTTTGTTATGTGGCGGTTTCGGACTGTTCCAGCATTTTCCATATCTCGTACAGCCCGCGCGGTACGTGGAAACAGCCTTTCCATTTTCCTCCTTTCAGCGTCAGCAAGGGGTCGCCCTGCCGGTTCAGGTAGCCGTACCATTCGGGATATTCCTTATCGCGGAAATGCGCCCATGTGTAGTCGTGCAGTCGGATAAACCATTCTTTGCAGCGGACGTCGCCTGTCAGACGGTAGCCTTTCAACAGTGCGATGAGGGTTTCGATATGCACCCACCACAGTTTTTGATCCCATTCCAGTTGCTGCGGCGGGTATCCTTTAATATCCCTGAAATAGAAGATGCCGCCGAACTGTTCGTCCCATCCGAAATGGATGGAACGCAGCAGTATATCGACGGTTTGCCGCATCAAAGCCTGATCGTTGTAGCGCACGGCCAGATCCATGATGAACCACATGGCTTCATTGACATGTCCCGGATTGACGACCCGTCCTTCGAAGCAATCGCAAAACGACCCGTCGGGCGCCACGCTTTCCGTAATCAATCCCGACTGTTTTTGATAGAAAACGTCCATTATTTCGTGGAGGAGAGGGGTTACCGTCCTGTCCGCCTCATCGCTGCCGATGATTTCTTCCAGAATCAGCGACAGGTTGCACATGATCATGGGCAGGGAGAAATTTTTCAAAGGCCGCGTTCCCGGATAGCGCTTGTTGTACACGGCTTTCGGATTGGTCGAACGCGCCTGTATGTTGCGGAAAGTTTTCAAAGCAATGTCTCTGTATACCTTTTCGCGGGTGGTCTTGTAAAATTCGGCAAACCCCATGCAGGCAAAACAGTCCGAAAAAATATTGTAGGGTTGCACCAGCGGTTTCCCTTCGCGGGTGAGCGAGAAATACCAGTTGCCCGCCTTGTCCGTGCCGTACCGCTCCATGAAACGGGCGCCGGACAAAGCGACGTCTATCCACGACTGCCGTCGCTCTATCCGGTTGCAGATCATCGAAAAAAACCATAGCTGCCTGCCCTGTAACCACATGAATTTGTCGGTGTCGAATACTTTTCCCCGACGATCAAGGCAGGTGAAATAGCCTCCGTATTTTTTGTCGGGAGAATTTTTCTCCCAAAAAGGGATGATGTTCTCTATCAGTTCATTTTTATATTGTGATTTATAAGAAATCAAATCTTGCATTAATATTTTACTTTTCTGAGACAATAATGAAACTTTTAATTTAAAAGCCGGATGCAAAAGTAATCACTTTTAACAGACGGCAATAAATTAATAAAATAATTTATGAACTATTTTACGAACGGTCGCACCGCTGACTTGGGATTTAGCCACTGTCGGCGGTGCAACCGGATGCTCCCTGTGACGAAGGGCCCAAACCGCTGCCGGCGGTCTGAAACTTGCGTACCGTTTTGCCGGAGCGGTTATTTTTTGATAATGGCCAGACCGTCGGCCACGGCGCGTTGCGACCCGTCCGAGCAATAATTCTTTGTTTCCTTGCCGATCATCAGGCACGAAGAACCGCCGCCGTCGAGGTTGATGGCATTGGCTGCGCCGAAATATTTCATCACCTGCGCCAATTCGGGCGTGCTCACTCCTTCCGAAATGCCGGCGCGTCGTCCTTCCACAACGGTAAAGTACACATATTTCCTGTCGGCGGAATACCCGACGGAAGTGCGCGGATTATCGGCTGCCAGCATGTTTTTATCGCCATCGCCTAAGATCGAAGGGATGGGCAGTTCATTGCCGTCCCGCAAAATGATGTGTAACCCGTTCACGGCGTTGCGCAGGACGGTGGAATTGACGGCAGGATTGGATTTGAGCGTATAGTCCACCGTCACATAGACGTCGTCGCCTTCCTGCAAGGCGCTGAGGTAGGTATGGGCGGCTCCGTTGCCCGACAGCACTATCTTTCCTTTCGGGATTGCCATGCTGCGCTTTCCGTTCATGGATTCTATTTTCTCTATCCGGCAGCGGACGTTCAGGTAGTTGCCCTGTTTTTCCCACTGCGCCGTCATCGGCACGCACAGCGCTTCCGTTCCCCATTCGTTGGCTCCCGTGCGTTTGCCCCGGTGGGAATTGTACAGCACCAGATAGTCCGCCCAGCGTGTACCGTTGATGGAGGTGATGGCCAGTTCGCGGTTGTCCTTGTCCTTCACCCCGGCTTTGACAACGACGGAGTCGATATACGGGAGGTTTTGCGCATCGAAGCCGACGACCGGCCACAAACCTTCGGGCGAAGGCAAAAAGGCGGTCATGCCGTTAATGACTTCCATGCCCACAGGCGTACCGTCGACCGCCGTGCCGTAGAAACCGCCGTTGATCGCTACTTTCACTTCGCGCCCTGCCTGTTCGTAACGGTTCACCATGGCGGAGGGACGTTCCTTCCCCATGATGCTGTCATGTCCCGACCATGCCTCTACGCCATAGCCGGCAGCGTCCGTCGTGTAGCGGAGCGTGTGGATCACCAGCGGAAGACCGGCGTTTTTCAGTTGCACATAGAAATACCACAGACCGTCGTCCACTTTTTCAATGGAGACGCTGTCCACTGTGCAGGCCGTTGCGCCGAGGGTGAGGCTGCCGGCCAAAGACGGCGTTTCCGGATCGACATAATTCGGACATCCCGGCTGGGGATTGGTTTCGCAGGGATCGACATAGTTCGGACATCCCGGCTGGGGGGTCGTTTCGCAGGGATCGACGTAGTTCGGACATCCCGGCTGGGGATTCGTTTCGCAAGGATCCTTTTCCTTATCGTTGCAGGACCCGACAGCAAAGCATATTACAGCTATACTGCACAGAAAAATAATAAAATACTTCTTCATTGTTTTGAATTTTTAATTGATTTACACTTTTTGTTTATTTAACGCTGTTTGACACAGTCGATTTTGACGCGACCGGTTGATGGTTCGACGCGGTCAGGTCTAAAAAGGCCGACAGGTCATTGGCGCCATTTCCCGCGCGGGGAATTTTTTTTTCCCGCGCTGAAAATGATCATTCCCCGCGCAGGAAATTTTTTTTCCCGCGCGGGAAAATCACCGCTCATCGTTTTCAATTGTCCGCTTTCACATATTTGGCATTGGCCAGCATGTCTTTCAGACGGGAGCCGGGGGTGAAGACGATACCGGCTTTTCTGATGTCGCCGGCTTTCACTTCTTCCGCCACGCTTTTTCCATCGGAGCTAAGCGAGATACGGAGGCTGCCCAAATCGCCCAGCCTGACAATATTACTATCGCCCAGCGCATCAATGGAAACATCCACCAGCGCATATAATACCGCGCGAATGTCCGCGCCGCTGACCGTACTTATTTTTTCAATAGACCTGGTCAAACTGTCCAGATTCATCTCGCCGCTCATCACCGGATTGGCATAATACTTCCTTTCTCCGCCACCCGCAACGCCCGGTTGCGTCTTGACTACACTTTTGAATTTGATTGACATAATTGTAATTTTTAAATTTAATTAATATTGACTTGCAAAAACTATGATATTTATAAGGGAAACCCGACAGGCTTTCGGCGTCTGTCGGGTTCGTCATGAACAGGATTTAGAAAGCGCTCATTTGATAGCACACTACCGCCTGACCGGTGGCCAGCAGATAGATAAACACGTCGTTTCCGACCTTTTCAAGCGTCAGACTGCCGGTTGCGTTGCCGTTCTTATGCGTATCATCCGCGTCATAAGGAATTTTGCAGTTTGCCGGAAAAGTATGCGTGTTGTCGGCGTGGCGTTCTGCGAGGGTAAAATAATAGCCCCTGAGGTTGGAATTAGTACCATCGGCGGTAGCCACTGCCAGATAATTTTTCCCGTTGAAAGAAAACTGTTTCTGGTGAAGAAACATTCCCGACATCCCCCATCCCGTGTAAGTCGCAAGCGGTCCCTTGACGTCCGTCCAGTTGCCGACACTGCCATATTTTAGCCTTACGTCATCCTTGCCGGATTGAAAGTGATTGCCGAGATAGAAGGCGTTGTTGTTGTCCGGGCTTAGCGGCGTCAGCACCTGATAGGCGTAAGAGAATGCCTCAACGCCGGTAGCAAGATATTCGCCCGTCGCATCGACGACGCCTCCCGTTACGCTCCAGAGGTAATGTCCTCCATCGGTTCTTGTCGCGTAGTCGGAAGAGATGATTTTTGCCGTTCCGTTAATATCGCCGACCACGGTGAATTTACGTCCCAGACTTGGCGCCGCTCTTTCGCCGGCAACGGTCGGAAATTCGAGTATTTTCACGGGCGCGGCATTGTATGCCGTCCATTTGAAGACGCTCCACAGGGCAGCTTTCCATGCGCCCAGCGTACATCCGACAAGATTGCCCTCACCGTCGTTGGTGATAAAGAAGGGCGGGTGATTGCCGTGCGCATGGAAGAAGCCGGCGGTATCCAGCTCCGCTCCAGAGGCAAGGGTTCCGTCGCTTTTATTCAGCAGGACGGTCGATCGGGCAAAGGCCACATAGTTGCCGATAAGTCCCAGCGAAGTTATGGCTTCGGCCTGTCCGTCGGCTGCACCGGCGGGGAATACGTTCAGCGCGTCAACATTCCATTTTTCCTTGACATAGAGTTGGGGTACGATAATTGTCCACTGCTGTTGATCTCCGTTTTCGGCGGTAACGGTGTAGGTTACGTTCTGCGAGAAGTCGCAGGGCACGTCCCAGTCGGGCGAAACGGTAGCTCCCGGCGAAATTTGGATGACTTCGGGCGCTATGGTGAGGTCTGCGGGCAAGAAATCGGCGTTGAAAACGGGATAGGCGTCAATCGTTACGGTATGGTTCTCGCTGTTTATGGTTCCGACAATCCGGTCGTAGCCTTCCGGTTTCAGGTAGAAGAAGTCAATAGCGGCGCCGGTTCGCGAGGAGCGCCTCACCGTCCATTCGCGGGTGGTGCCGTCGTAGGCTGTGACCGTGTAAACGACGCTGCTCTGCGTGAAATCCTGCGCTACGCCGGACGCAGGGTCGCAAGTTGCGCCCGGCGAGAGGAGTATGGTAGGCATGGCTTCGTTGAGGAAATTCCATACTTCTGCTGTCGTGGAAACAGTGATAACGGAATTTTCCTCGTCGATGACGCCTTCAAATTCAGCCCCGCCCGCATAGAGCGAGAAGGAAAGGATGGCGGCGTCGGAGGTGGTGCCGTCGATTTTTTGAACGGTGTAGACAGCCGTTGTGCCGTCTTCTGCCGTCACGGTATAGATCACGTCTTTGGTAAAGTCTTGAGGGACGCCGGAAGCAGGCTCTGCAACCGCCTTTTTCGACAGGTCGAAAGAGGGCGTTGCCGTCTTTAACTGTTCCTGATCAAAACCAAAATCCACCGTAAACTTGATCGTTTTCCCGTCGTTTTGCAACACGCCGGTGAAAATTTTACCGCCGGCAGCCACCCGGAAATTAGAAAGCTCTTTTTCGCCGCTTTTTGCGATTTCTTTGTCGTCGCACGAAACCAGCGGAAACATGCCGGTCACTAATATACCGGCCATCATTGTACGTATCCATTGAATTGTTTTCATAGTACTAAAAATTTAATTTAACATTTAATTTGACATTTTATTAGAGATTACTGTTTTGAGGGTTAAAACCCGATTACTTCGAGGTTCATCACGGCCACGCCGGTATCGTTACCGTAGTTTTCGGTAAATTCCAGCCGGATGTAACGCCCGTCGACAGGTTGCGGCAAATCGAAGGCAAAGTCGTCTGCTGCCTTGTCGGTTTTTTCGAAATCGCCGGCATGCGTCCACACAAGGTTGTCCTCGCTTACATAGAGGCTTCCTTTTTTGACAGACCTGCGCCAGTTATCACCGCCGAGCGGCATCGTGAGTTCAATCCGCAGGATTTTGTGCCGCGCCTTCATATCGAACACCATCCAGTATGGAAGGGGGAGGGTCCAGTCGGCCAGCCAGAAAGTTTGCACATCGGCATAGGTATGTTTGGCGTTGACGTCGTCGATGACGGCGCCCGGCCCCCTATCCAGCCATTCGTTGCCGGGCAGGTCGGAATAGGCGGAGTTGTAGGCCAGCAGTTCCCATCCTGCTTTGGGCACTTTGGAGGCCTGAAAAGGCACGTGCAGCAACTGTAGATTGTCGGGATTTACGTTCCATTTGGACACTTCGGTTATTTTCATCGGAATCACATAATCGCCCATGAGATAATCGCCGTTTTCATCCATAAGATTTTTCTTGATGATGGTTACGGAAATCTTCTTTTCATTGGTTCCTGCGGGCAGCGTCCATTCGTCCGGCTTCAGTTCAAAGGCGTCGGCGGGCAGCGGAATGAAGGACGTGCCGTTGCTCGCATTATAGGCATTTACATACGAAGGGTCTGTTCCGATTTTGTAGGTCAAGTCCCATTCGTTTTTGTAATTGACGCTTACCGTGGTGTGGATAACGTAACTGTCGTCGGCATAGATGCCGATGGGCTGTTCAGGGGTAAGCCCGTCGGGCAACAGTTGCAGAGAGGCGTCTTTGAATACGGGTATCAGCACGACCATGTTTTTTTGCAGATAAATCTCAACATCGCTGTCGGTAGTTAATTTCAGCGGCAGGACATATTTTTCCCTGTCCTTCAAGATCGCCATTGCCGAGGTATTGAAACCGACCGGCAGAAAGACCCGGTCTTCCGCCGCAGCGATAGCGGTTGCATTTGCCTGCAACCAGAAACATTGACTTGGCAACAGTTCATAATGCGTGCCATTCCTTTCGTTGTATTTCGAAAGGACGTCCAGATCGACCGCCAGCCGCACTTGAGCGTCCTTTGATCCGTATCCGCTCTTGCTTACGGCCACATAATGCGTATAAGTGTCGAAATTGATCACATCTATCGATTGCCCGTCGGAATTGACAATATAGATTTTGTCGTCGGCCATGTCGTTCAGCCGGTTGTCTTCGCACGCCGTACCGCACAGAGCGACGGCAGAGAGATATACGCTTGTTCTAATGAGCTTTTTCATATTATTTATCATTTGACGATTTATATTTAATGTATAAAGAATTACCAGCCATAGTTTTGGGTGATATTGACCATCTCATTCAACTGATCCTGATGGATGGGGAAGAGATAGTGTTTCGGTTCAAAGACAATCGGGGTGCAGATCTGGTCTGTCCTTTCCCAGGAGGCTTCGTAATCGGTGGCCAACAGGTTGCGTCCGTAGCGTTTTCCGTTGCTTTCCTGCGGAGCAATCATCCAAGTACGGATGTCGTAGTACCGGTGGTTTTCAAAGGCGAGTTCCACCATACGTTCTTTTTGCAGGAGCGTGCGGTAGGTTTGCACGCTGGTAAGGACTTCCGGATAGGCGTCCTCAATCTTGTTCAGTCCGGAACGCGCCCGCACGAGGTTCCAGTATTTCAAACCTTCCGTTACGTCGCGGGCGGGTTTTTCGTTGCATGCCTCGGCATAGTTCAGGTAAATCTCGGCGAGGCGGTGCGACGGCCAGCTGAAATTGCCCCATACGCCCCCCTGTACGGCATCCGAATTAACGGAAGGATCATTCATGCGGCGGAAAAGATATCCGTTTTTCACAAAGTCGCCGGAAGAGTTTCCGTAACTGGATGTTCCGTTCGTATGAAAGGTCACCTCCGGTTTTGCTACGAAGTCATTGATCCAGTTCATGCCGTTGAACAGGATGGAGGCGTAGAAACGGGCGTCCCTGCCGACGCAACTGTTATGCGTTCTTACCCGCATGGCTTTTCCGTCCACCGGATGTACCCAGTTGCTGACGAATCCCTCTTCGAGGTATCCGGAAGCCGCGTCGATCACCGGCTCGCCGTTGTCTTTGTATCCGGTAACGGGGAAACGTCCGGTTGCCGCCATCGGGTAGGTATCTACCAGTTTCAGGGATGGCGAATATCCGCCGAAACCGGTTGTCACCGCCGGAGGCGCAGCCCTGACCTGCCATCCCAGATAATCTGTCCACCATCTGGCAAGGATCAGTTCGTTGTTCCATTTTTCGAAATAAATGCCCTGATAGGATTTGATGGCTTTTTGGAAGGGATCGCTTTGCGTCTGGTCTTCGTAGAGGAAATAGACGTTCAGGTCGATGACCTGTTTGGCGGCGGCGGCGGCGGCGTCCCATTTGGTTTTGTCTTCTGCCGGGAACAGGCGCTCGCCGTAGAAATTGACCATGTTATCCATATAATCCTTGTTGCCTCCGTTGAACAGGGGACGAGCCATGTAGAGCAGGTATCTTGACTTGACGGCATAAGCGGCGCCTTTGGTAGCCCTGCCGTACCATATCGTTTCGACGATGCGTTCCGGCAGGATTGCCGCCGCTTCGTTCAGTTCCTTCACGATAAATTCCGTACAGTAATCCAGCGAATGACGATCGACCTCTTCGCTCTTCAGCGAAAGGTCGGGATCCTGATCGCGCCAGCAATACACCGGCCCGTACTGCTGAATAAGCAAAGTATAGTAATATGCCCGGAGGAATCTTGCTTCCGCCTTCATTATTTCGCGCTGACCGGATTCAATGTCCTGACATTTGCCCACATTGTTGATGAACACGCTTGCCTGATTAATCCCCTGATAATATCGTTTCCACGTATGGAAATCGCCGGTAGTGGGATTCCACGACCCGTTGTTGTGTATCAGATAGGGCAGTGACGTGATCCACGAGAAATAGGATTCATCCGAACAGGAAACCAGAGAGGTGACATTGACATTATCATACCCCCAAGTAGCCACCATGTAATAATCCTGTGGCATAAAGGAATAGACATGCGCCAGATAACGTTCGGTAGACGCTCGCTTGCTGAAGGTTTCTTCCAGCGTCAATTGTTTTTCGAGTTCCGGCTCCAGATATTGATCGCAGGAGTTGTACGAAACGAGGAGAAAAACAGAAATAATAATAAGATGTATCTTCTTAAAAGAGTTCATGATGTACAAGTTTTAAAAATTAAGATTAAGACCTAAATTGACGATTTTCATATTAGGATACACCGCCCCCTGCGAGTTATTGATTTCAGGATCCCACAGGTCAAACTCCGTAAAGGTAAAGAGATTGGCTCCTTGCAGGTAAATGCGCGCGGTGGAGATTTTCAGTTTTTCGAGCCATTTTTTGGGGAAAGTATAACCGATTTCCGTATTTTTCAGGCGCATGAAAGCCATGCTGCGTTGATTGCGTGTGCTGAGCTGTTTGTTGTTTTGGCTAACTACCAGCGCCAGACGCGGATATTTTGCATTGGGGTTGGGGTTTTCTTCCGTCCAGCGGTTCACGGCGACATCGCGGAAAAGCCCGCCCATAGCGGCGCTGTTTTGTTCAAACCCGTTAATGGGCGATCCGTCAAGGAAGCCTGTAATATTGGCAATCCCTTGAAAGAACAGCGACACGTCCAAGCCTTTCCACATGCTGCTTACGCCGAAACCATAGTTGATTTCCGGCACATGAGTGCGTCCGATGGCAATCTTATCCAGAGAGTTGACGGCTCCGTCGCCGTTGATGTCTTTGAATTTGACGTCGCCCTGCCTAACGCTCCCAAATTCCTGTACGGGGCTGTTGCCGATGTCTTCCTGCGATTCAAACAGGCCCAGCGCCACCAGTCCGAACTGTTGATAAAGCGATCTGCTTATTTCGCTCTGGTATTTCATTGCCGGCGGAGGGGTATCATTGTACAGCACTTTGTTGCGATTGTAAGTAAAATTGGCTCTGGCGGAAACAAACCAGTCTTTGTTCACCTGATGGTCGTACTCCAGCGAGGCGTCGACGCCTCGATTTTCCATCTTTCCCAAGTTCACGTAAGGATTTTCATTGACGCCCACCACCGAAGGCACGCTTTGCCGAAGAATAAAAATCTTATCCCTCAAATCGTAGAAATAGTCGGCCTGTATCTTCAAATGATGAAACAGCCCAAATTCAATGCCTGCATTGGTTTTGACGGATTCTTCCCAGCCTACGTTATCGTTTCCCGGATATCCGGTGGCGATACCTGTTCGCGAGGTTTGTCCGGTTTGCCCGAATGTCCAACCGGCAGCGCTTTCGTTCATGGTCGTGTTAAAGGCAAAGCGACGGTTGCCGCCAATCTGGTCGCTGCCGATTTTTCCGTGCGAAGCCTTGATCTTTAACAGATGCACGGTTTCCCGCAGGGATTCCCAATAGCTTTCGTTGCTGATAAGATAGCCCACGGCAATGGAGGGAAAGAAGCCGAAACGGTTAAGTTTTGCGAAATTTTCCGATCCGTTGTAGCCGAAGTTTCCTTCGATAAAATATCTGTCCCTGAAAGAATAGGTGGCACGCGCTGCAATTCCTATGTGATGGTTGGGAATGGAGGCGGTATAATCGTTCGGCGCGGTATTGACGGCTTCTTTCATGTTGAAGAGGAACAACGCTCCCACGCGGTGCTGGTCGGAAAATACCCTGTCGTAGGTAGAGGAGGCTTCCAGATAAAACGTTTTTGATCCCGATACCGCTCTACTGAAGCCCAAATAATCGCTTCCGTCGGTATTATTTTGGTGGAAAATCAGGTTGCCGTCGGCGTCGCGTCCGGTAGCAAAATAGTGCGTCGGATTCAACGACCTGGTGATATCGGAATTATTGACCACGTCCCACGAAAACTTGGCGTTGGCTTTCAGTCCGGGCGTTACCAGATCGGAAAAATCCTGCGACAGGCCGACCAGCGATTGGGCGTTGTTGTGAAATTCCTGCACGTAACCCGTTTTATTGAGCGTGGTGTAGGGGTTGACTCCCGACACCAAGGTACGCGAGATCGTGCCGTCCGAGTAGATCGGCGGAATGGCGATCGGCGAAACGATATAAGTATTCACCCACAAATCGCCGCTTCCCCTGGGACGGTTTTTCACGTCGTACTGCGTCGAAAGATTCAGATTCAATACCGTACTTCGGGTCAGGTTAATGTCCAGATTCGACCTGAAATTGTACTTTGTCCATTTCATTTCCGGATTGTAGTCTGTTTCGGAGGCGTTGAAAATGCCGTTTTCATTGTAGAACGACCCCGCCACATAATATTTGACTATCGGTCCGCCGCCGGTAACATTGAGATTAACGCGCTGACTGGTGGTTGATTTTTTGTATATTTCGTTGATCCAGTCCACGTTGGGATACAAATCGGGATCTGCGCCGTTCAGGTACTTTTCCCTGTCTTCCGGCGAATAAAAGTATCTTCCGTTGTTTACTTCGGCATACACATCATTATATACGTCGATAAATTCTTCGGCATTGGCCATGACGGGCATTTTGGTAGGCGCAAGTATCCCGTATTCGGCTTTGACGCTTACTTTCGGTTTTCCTTCCATGCCTCTGCGCGTAGTGATCAGTACTACCCCGTTAGCGCCTCTTACGCCATATACGGCGGTGGCCGTAGCGTCCTTGAGGATGGAAAAGGTTTCGATGTCTTCCGTATCCACCAAATCCAGGGGGCGTTCAATGCCGTCCACCAGCACCAGCGGCTTGTTGAGCGCACCGAAAGTGTTCACGCCGCGTATCCAGAAATCGGCGCCTGCGCCCGGCTCGCCCGAACGCTGCAAGGCAACCACGCCCGCCAAATGACCTGCCAAACTGGTACTTACCTTACCGACAGGCATCCGCAATTCCCGCACCGCCACCGTTGTGATGGCGCCAATCACGCTTTCCTTGCGCTGACTGCCGTAACCTACAATCGTCACTTCTTCCAACGCGCTGTGCGCTTCGTGCAGCGTCACATTGATTTCCGTTTGACTGCCCACTTCGATGGTTTGCGTTTCATAACCGACAAAAGAAAAACTTAGTTTATCCGTCGGCTTTACCTCTATGGAATAGGAACCGTCAAGGTCGGTAGTAGCGCCTTTGGTGGTTCCCTCAACCCGAACGGTGGCGCCCGGTAACGGAGCGCCGTTATTGTCCTTCACCGTGCCGGTTACTCTGATTGCTTGCTGAGCAGTCACTTCGAAAACAAACAGTAACATACTCGCAACAACAATTCCTCTGATTAATCTATACTTATGTTTCATACTATAGCTATTTAGGGTTTAACATTAATTTAACTTTCTAACTTTCAATTTTTAATTCTTTACGTTTTCAATTTTCAATTCTGATGATACCTGTCCTGATGCTCCCCTACAAACTGGCAAAAATCGCGGAACAGTTTTTTATCCCGTTCGTCGGAGGCATGATATAATTGATACAATGCGTCGCAATCCTGATAATAGGCTATTCTTTTGCTTTCCAAAATGCCGTTTTCCCTGAAGGCCTTCATGTAGTCGTACAAGCGCGTTCCCCTGTTTTTGCCGGCAGCAAATACGGAAAGGTCAAACTCCATTTCCATATCCAATTGATAAAGTTGGGCTACGGTGCAGGCTTCCGTCAGTCGCGAATAAGGCGTATCGTCATTGAAAAAATAGTTGGGCTGCAACCAGGCGTAATTAAATTTCAGGGAACGCCAGTCATAATAATCGGGGTTGGTTTTCCAATAAGGAATCCAGTTGAAACTGTATTTCTTTTCGTTCAGATAAGCGGCAACTTCGGCGAGGAGGGTTTTCGTGTGCAGGGATTCCTCAGCGATCCAGTAAAAGCCGGCGAGTTCCACATATTCGAACTTCCCTTCGCCGAAACGTTGTTCCACATAATCAATGAACCACTTACAAGCGGTAATTCGGTCTTTGTCGCCGGTAAAATCAAGTTGTTTGCCGTCCACGTTTCCCCAGTAATCCGCCGGCAATGCCGTGTAATGCGATTGCGGCCCGGCAACAATCGGCTCCGGTAAGCCGATCACCACTTTTCGTTTTTCCGGCGCTCCCAACTGTTCGGCAGCGCGGGCAATACAGTTGTTCAGCGCATCAACGCCGTTGCCTTCGGTAAAATAATAATCAACTTGCCGCGTCCATTCCGCTTTGCCTGCCGGCTGCCCGTAATAGCCCGTTGCAAAGATTCGAGGATTGCCGGATACCCCGTTGGTAATCTCCAAAAAAAGGAAACCATCAAATAACCACCGCTTATTATTACCACCATCCGTATAAATAATATATGGCGTAAAATGTTCTTTGTCCCATGTTACGTTCCTGTGTTTGCCGCCGCCATAAATCAATACCATATCGGTGGCTACCAAAAACGGCGTTTCTTCCGTGGTTCCGTCCGGTTTAAGTTCCGTATCCGCCTCCAACCGCTCAGCACAACAAACAAAAGCGCTAAAAAACAGTGCGGCTAACAGCATCGCTCTCTTACCTCCTGTATGTTTCATTATCAGAATCATATCGTATAAACACTCTGTCCTTTCGAGCCAAAATATTACGCTTTTTCTTTATTAAACTCGTGGCAAAGATATATTGTTTTTTGTTATTAAAAAATAATTAGTAAATTTTTTATTTATTTTTTGTTCCATAACAGTTCATTTTACAAAATGAATGGCCTATATCGTAAAAATATTAATTTCAAAAAACAGTTTCCATGTATGTCCGTATGTCTGTTAGGCCACAAGTATGTAAAATCGAACGTAACAGGAATACCTAACGCCCGCCGTTTCAGGCTGTCTTCCTGACGATGGCCGTAATGCGCCAAAACATGTTCCGGTTCGGAACGGTTGTTGCCCGCCTGCTGCAAAACCGCCTCTATTTCGGGAGAAAAACGGGTGCAGGAAAAGTGCAGAGAAAAAGTAAAATAATGTTTATTGGTTAATTCTTTTTTTGAGGCGCTATGAGTCAGGGGACTGTTTCATCCGTAGTTTTGTTTCCCGCTTTCTTCCCATCCCTTTTCATCATCGCCGGTCGCTGACCGGCGGAAAGGAGGCTTCCCGCAATAGTGCGGCTGCCTGAATTTTCAATTCAGGCAGTAGAAGCTATGGAGAGCGTTTCCTCAAGTCGTTGATCTGCGGTTATGAAAGTTACGTCCTTTCAGGACGTTCCGCATTCTCCAAAGC
>JAIRLS010000275.1 GCA_031259205.1 Bacteroidales bacterium
TAATACCCTTTTGAGACAGCCCCTTGTATCTATATACCTCATCACTCATACCCCTTTCCCACACAATTCCCGATAGAACTATTTCTTATTTGCTACGCGGTAGCAAACGGGAAATTTTACTCTTATCTGCTACGCGGTAGCAAACGGGAAATTTTATTCTTATCTGCTACGCGGTAGCAAACGGGAAACTAAATTCTCATTTGCTACGCGGTAGCAAACGAGAATCCGACTAATTTCTCATTTGCTACGCGGTAGCAAACGAGAATCCGACCAATTTCTTATTTGCTACGCGGTAGCAAACGAGAATCCGACTAATTTCTCATTTGCTACGCGGTAGCAAGCGAGAATCTGACCAATTTCTTATTTGCTACGCGGTAGCAAACAAAAAATTTGGTTATTCCCTGATTGCCCCTCTTTTTACAATAGCATACTTTTTCCATCACCGCCAAATTCTTACGGGGTTTCAACGTTCAATGCTGTGCCATCCGTTAAAATAGAGGTGTCTGTTCTGTGTTTTTTTAACTCTTTATCACCCCTCGTTCATTCGACAATAGCGTCCCGAAGGCCTTTGGTGATGTATGTCCTGTAATTGCCTTGCCGGTCGCTGTACACCAGAAAGGCTTCCAGTTCGGGACGATTTTCCATCAGTTCGATGCTTTTTTCGAGGCCGGACACCATGCAGACCGTTGCCCATGCGTCGGCGGTAATGCAATCGTCCGCCACCACAGTAGCGCTCAGCAGATGATGACGAACGGGATAACCGGTTTTTACGTCAATGGAATGGGCGTATTTAACGCCGTCTTTTTCGAAAAAACGCCTGTAATTGCCGGAAGTAGCCAGCGCTTTGTCGGCAAGAGTGACGATGGCTTGCAGTTCCTCTCCGGGGACTGCATTGTCGGCAGGCCGGTCAATACCGACTTGCCAGCTCTTGCCGGACGAATTTACGCCTCGTGCAACAATCTCTCCGCCGATTTCCACTAAACAGTTTCGGCATCCTTTCTTTTGCAGGAAGTCGGCAACCACGTCCACCGAATAGCCTTTGGCAATGGCGTTCACATCGAACATTACGCCCGGACTGTCTTTCACTACCTTTCCTTCGACTATTCGCACCTTCTGCATTCCCACGTATTGCAGCAGACTGTCGATTTTTGCCGTATCCATGCCGGAGGGGTCGGAGGTAAAGCCAAAGCCCCAAAGATTGACTATCGGGGCAATAGTGACGTCAAAAACACCGCCGGACGCTTCGTACACTTCACGCGCTTTGTCGAACACCGTCCGGAAATAATCGTCCACTTCTACTCCCGGCTCGTTGCGATTAATACGTGAAATAAGCGAATGAGGCAAGTAGGTAGACAGCGATTCGTTGAATTGCTGCAACAACTGCACGATCTCCCCCTCGTAAGACGTTCCATCCGGACTTTCGTAAACAATTTTGTAAGTAGTCCCTTCGGTAAATCCCTGATGGGTGACATATTCTTTATTGCACGAGAGGCATAGCACTGAAAAACACAGGGCAAAAGCGTATATGGTCGTCTTACAGCAAGGCATCCAATTTGGAAGACAAAACGGATTTTGAGGTAGTGCCTATTTGTTTGTCGACAACATCCCCATTCTTGAAATATAATAAGGTAGGAATGGTAAGAATACCGTATTTCCCTGTTATTTTCTGGTTCTGTTCGACATCAACCTTTCCTACCAGGGCTTTCCCTTCGTACTCCGTCGCTATTTGCTCTATAAACGGGGCGATCATGCGACAAGGGCCGCACCATTCCGCCCAAAAATCCACTAATACGGGTTTGTCGGATTTCAAAACCACTTCTTCAAAATTGCTGTCGGTTATTATTATTGCCATTGAATTTTAATATTTTATCGTTTGAATATATACCGTTCCGGTCATTAAATACATGGACAAAATTACAACAAGAAAATCATTTCACGAAAAAAAAATGATAAAATATCAAAACGTTATTCAAATAAATGTATTACCTTAGCAAAATTAATTAATTCATTTTGTTATTGAAATCCATATTATTATGCTTCAACACTCGTTTTCTTTTCTGTGCGAACTTGTTGCAGATAACCGTAAGGAATGGTTTGACGCTCATCGCGACCAATACCTGCAAGCCCGGCAGGAGTACCATCATTTTATTGATTTGTTGATTGGTGAAATAAAAAAATTCGATCCGTCCATTGGGCATGTGACGGCGAATGATTGTGTGTTCCGGATCTATCGCGACGTCCGTTTTTCTGCGGATAAGACGCCCTACAAGAATCATTTCGGCGCTTATATCGCGCAGGGAGGCCGCAAAAGCATACTTTGCGGTTATTATTTTCATCTTGAGCCGGCCGGCTCGGGTTATCTGAATCACTCCCTGTGGGCAGGAGGCCTTCATGCCCCCGATGCTCCTACGCTGAAAGCCGTCAGGACGGATATTTACGAAAACATCGACGAATACAAGGATATCATTTATCATAAGGATTTCGCCGGTGGTTTCAAATGGTTCGCCGGAAATCCGGTCAAGACCGTACCGAAAGGATTTCCCAAAGATTTTGCCGATATGGATCTTATCAAACCCAGAGATTTTTCATTTTACGAAAATATCGACGAAGCATTGCTGAAAAGCGATCGACTGGTAGAAAAGAGCATTGACACATTCAAAAAGATGCTGCCTTACAATCAGTTTGTGAACAGGGCGATCCTTTATCATCGGGAGATGGAAGCCTGACCGGATGGAGGACTGACGTGCGGAAAGGTACATTTATTTTGCATTATTTAACAGAAATGTAATACGATTTTATTTCAAATCACAATTATTTGCTCTAAATTTGCCCGCTCGTAAATCATGATAAATGAAATTAAAATTCGGTATTTTTATTATATGCCTGTGGAGCATTGTTGATGTCTGCTCCGGAAGTTCGCAACGCGGGCAGGTGACGGTCAATCACGAAGCCGGTGATACGGCTTATCCCGCCGACTGGGTAAATCCCCTGATCGGCACACAGTCGAAGCACAGTTTGTCCCACGGCAACGTGTATCCCGCTATTGCGCTGCCCTGGGGGATGAATTTCTGGACGCCGCAAACCGGTCGCATGGGCAACGGCTGGGTGTACACCTACGATGCCGACAAAATACGGGGATTCAAGCAAATTCATCAGCCCAGCCCATGGATCAACGACTACGGGCAGTTTGCCGTCATGCCTGTGACCGGCACGCCGGCCTTCAATGAAGATGAACGCGCCAGTTGGTTCTCGCACATGACGGAAGTGGCAAAACCTTACTATTACAGCGTTTATCTGGCGGATCACAATGTCACGGCAGAGATAACGCCTACCGAAAGGGCAGCGATGTTCCGTTTTACCTTTCCGGCCACCGACAGCGCCTTTGTCGTTCTTGATGCTTTCGACAAAGGCTCCTGCGTCAAAATTATCCCTTCCGAAAATAAAATCATCGGATACACCACTAAAAACAGCGGAGGCGTGCCGGACAATTTCAAAAACTATTTTGTGGCGGTATTCGACAAACCGTTTAGCTATCTGGCAACATTCGGCGGAAAAGAGTCGGCAAACGGCCGGCTGGAAATACAGGCAGACCACGCCGGCGCAATTATCGGTTTCCGGACTCGCAAAGGCGAAAAAGTGCACGTCCGCGTGGCGTCATCCTTTGTCAGCCATGAGCAGGCCGCCCTTAACCTGAAGGAACTGGACAAGGACAGCTTTGAAGAAGTAACCGCCAAAGCTAAAGATACGTGGAACAAGGTCTTGGGACGTATTCAAGTGGAAGGCGGCACGGTGGATCAACTGCGCACCTTTTATTCCTGTCTTTACCGTTCCGTGCTGTTTCCCCGCCGGCTATACGAAATCGACGCACAGGGAAAGACCATACATTACAGCCCTTATAACGGAAAGGTATTGCCCGGATACATGTTTACCGATACCGGATTTTGGGATACTTTCCGTAGCCTGTTTCCTTTTCTTAACCTGATGTATCCTTCCATGAACGTGCAGATGCAGGAAGCGCTGGTAAATGCATACCTCGAAAGCGGGTTCCTTCCGGAATGGGCAAGTCCGGGACATCGCAACTGTATGGTGGGCAACAATTCCGCATCCGTTGTTGCTGACGCTTACCTGAAAGGGCTTCGCGGATACGACATCGAAAAATTGTGGGAAGCCGTAGTACATGCCGCCGACCATGTACATCCGACGGTAGCATCGACAGGGCGTCTTGGCCATGAATACTACAACACGCTGGGATACGTCCCCTGTGATGCGAACATAAGGGAAAGCGCCGCCCGTACCCTCGAATACGCTTATAACGACTGGTGTATCTGGCAATTGGGTAAAGCCTTGAATCGTCCTGCCGGGGAGGTCGAAATCTTTGCACAGCGAAGCCGGAACTACCGCCATCTGTTCGATCGGGACACCCGCCTGATGCGAGGCCGCAACCGCGACGGAAGTTTCCAAACCCCGTTTAATCCGCTGAAATGGGGCGACGCCTTCACGGAAGGCAATAGCTGGCATTATACATGGTCGGTGTTTCACGATATACAGGGGCTGATCGACCTGATGGGCGGCGCGAAAATGTTTACCGCCATGCTCGATTCGGTATTTAACCTGCCGCCGGACTTCGACGCCGGCTATTACGGTTCGGTGATTCACGAAATTCGCGAGATGCAGGTCATGAACATGGGCAATTACGCCCACGGTAATCAGCCCGTCCAGCACATGATATACCTGTACAACTATGCCGGCATGCCGTGGAAAGCGCAGTACCGGCTGCGCGAGGTTATGAAGAAACTGTATCTCCCCTCGCCCGACGGCTATTGCGGCGATGAAGACAACGGACAAACGTCGGCATGGTATGTCTTTAGCGCACTCGGCTTTTACCCGGTCTGTCCTGGCTCCGGGCAATACGTACTGGGCAGCCCGTTGTTCCGTAAGACAACGCTCCTGCTGGAAAACGGCAACACCTTTACCGTCGAAGCGCCCGAAAACAGCGAAAACAACGTCTATGCGAATCATTGGAAATGGAACGGGACAGCTTATCCGGCGCTCTTTATCCGACATTCCGATATCCTGAAAGGAGGCGTTTTTGAATGTGAAATGGCGGCGCAACCCAACATCCGTACCTGTCAAAAAGAAGATCTGCCTTATTCGTTTTCAACCTCAAATTAAATCATCATGATAAAAAGAAGTTTATCAATTATTCCGCTGTTTTTTTTCCTGTTTTCCCTTTGGGGACAATCGGTCAAACCGGTCAAAAACCTGATTGTAATGATTCCCGACGGCACCTCTGTCGGGGTCGTATCTGCCGCCCGCTGGTATCAAATGTACAACCGGCAGATTGACCGTCTGAACATCGACCCATGGCTCTGCGGCACCGTTTCGACCTTTTGCGCCACAGCGCCCATCGGCGATTCGGCGCCCACTACCTCCTGCTACATGACAGGCATACCGTCGAAGGCAGGTTTTGTGTCCACTTATCCGCCCGTCACCGGAAAGGAGATCATTCCGCTGGATCCCGCTATGGCATACCGGCCGCTGGCAACAGTATTGGAAGCCGCCCGAATACTGCAAAACAAGGCGACAGGATTAGTGGTTACCTGTGAATTTTGTCACGCTACGCCGGCAGATTGCGCCTCTCACTACTACCAGCGCGGCAATTACAAATTTATTGCACCGCAAATGGCGTACAACGATCTGGACGTCGTGTTTGGAGGAGGCAACAATGTGATTACGCAGGATATGCGGGATTATTTTAAAGCCAACGGAACCACCTTGATTCAGGATGATATTCGACAGTTCAACGAATACGACGGAGATGGAAAAGTGTGGGCTTTGTTTGAAAAAATGGCGCATCCTTATGATATAGACAGAGATACTTCCGCTATTCCTTCACTGGAGAAGATGACGCGAAAAGCGCTTGCGCAATTGTCGAAAAACCCGAACGGATTTTTCCTGATGGTGGAAGGAAGCCTGATTGATTATGCCGCTCACGCCAACGACCCTGTCGGCTGCATCACCGAATTTCTCGCCTTCGACAAGGCCGTAGGCGCTGCCGTCGAATTTGCAACCCAAAACGGCGAAACGGCTGTCGTCATCCTGCCCGACCACGGGAACAGCGGATTTACCATCGGACGCAGAGGATGCGGCGGGTCGTCCTCCACAGTCGAAGACCTCTTCGGCACTGTTTCGCAATACAAAAACACTTACAGCAAAATAGCCGACATTCTCAAAACCATCCCTGCCGATCAAATCGCTCCCGTATTCAAACAATACACCGGTATCGACCTCTCCGAAGAAGAACTGAAAAAACTCCTGACTTCCAAAGATTACACTCAAGCGAGCGACTACACGAAAGCAAGCGATACAAAAGGCATAAGCTCCAATGTCATGACCATCCTGAACGACAAAACCTGCTTCGGGTTCACTTCCGGCTCGCACACGGGCGAAGAAGTGTTTCTGGCTGCCTGCCATCCTGCCGGCAATGTCCCGCGGGGATTTAACACCAATGTAGATATCAATCGTTACTTCTGGCAGGTACTTGGATTAACCGTTTCGTTGCCCGAACTGACGGAGAAAATCTTTGCCAAACATACCGACGTGCTGAAAGGATACTCCTATTCCATGGATACCCAGGGCGAGTTTCCCGTACTGACCGTGAAGAAAGGCAAAAATACATTAGTGGTGAGAGCCTTCTCTTCTATTGCCTACCTGAACAAAACGCCGGTGAAATTAGGCTCTGTGACAGTGTATGTGGATAAAACGGACACTTTTTACGTGCCGGCGGATCTGTTGAAGATCGTTCAAATGTAATAGCGGCTCCAAATTTCGGTCTATCCCCTTCGCCATGTCGGTAAGAGGAATTT
>JAIRLS010000002.1 GCA_031259205.1 Bacteroidales bacterium
TCATGCCGCTGAATATCCAGTTCGGATTTTCATATTATTTCGGACTGGATTATTACAAGAATAAAGCGCACATTGATACGGTCAACGCACGGCACAAAAACTGAAAGCGCCAATGAACCCGCCGGAGGGCAAATGCCGTTGAATCGAATGTAATTTGAAATACACCCGTGTAATTTTCATTCTCATTTCACCCCTTTTTTCTTCTTTCCGGATTGCCGGATTTTATGCCGGCATACCTTTACGTCGCCATCCAATAATCAAGTCATTCTTAATGTAACGGCGTTTTTATGGGCAGTCATGGATTCTGCATGTGCCATTGTTTCTATTGCCGGCCCGAGATGCCGGATACCTTCTTGCGTAATTTCCTGAAAGGTGATTTTTTTGACGAAACTGTCGAGGTTCACGCCGCTGTACATTTTTGCATAACCGCCGGTGGGCAGGGTATGATTGGTTCCCGATGCGTAGTCGCCTGCACTTTCCGGGGCATAGTGTCCCAGAAAGACCGATCCGGCGTGAATGATACGTTCCGCAAGGGCGGCATGATTTTCGGTTTCGATGATCAGGTGTTCGGGCGCGTAGAGGTTGGTCAGTTCTATGATTTCTTCGTCGCTGTTCAGCAGGATGATGCGGCTGTTGGCCAGTGATTTTGCGGCAATTTCGCGGCGAGGCAAGACGGACAGTTGCCGGTCGATTTCCGCCACTGTTTTTTCCACGATCTCCTCGCAGGAGGTCATCAGGACGGCCTGGCTGTCGATGCCGTGTTCGGCTTGCGACAACATGTCGGCAGCGATGAACGCGGGGTGTGAAGAAGCGTCGGCAATGATCTCCACTTCGGAAGGGCCTGCCGGCATGTCGATGGCTACATGTCCGTACAGGGAAGCCCATTTCTTTGCAGCGGTCACGTACTGGTTCCCCGGGCCGAAGATCTTGTACGTTTTGGGGATGCTTTCCGTGCCGTAGGTCATTGCTGCAATGGCCTGTATTCCGCCTGTTTTGAAAATTTTTCCGACGCCTGCTTCTCCGGCGGCAAACAAAATAGCGGGATGAATATTTCCCGTGATGTTCGGAGGGGTACACAGGACGATTTCCCTGCATCCGGCGATGACGGCCGGAACGGCAAGCATCAATACCGTCGAAAACAGCGGTGCAGTGCCTCCCGGAATATAAAGTCCCACTTTTTCAATGGCAACGGTCTTTTGCCAGCAGACTACTCCCGGCTCTATTTCTATTTTCCGGATCGGCGGTATTTGCTCGCGATGAAAAGTTTCAATGTTCTTTTTGGCACGGCGTATGGCGGCTTTCAGTTCGGGAGAAACTAACGATGCGGCTTCTTCCGTTTCTTTTTCGGAAACCTGCAATGGTTGCACCCGCACGCGGTCGAATTTTTCGCCGCAGGATTGTACTGCCTCGTCCCCGTCTCTGCGAACGGCCTCCATGACCTCTTCTACTGTGGCGTACAACTGTTCGTGTCTTGATTCGGGACGTGCCGTCAGGCTTTCCCATGTGCTTCGTTCGGGATATTTGATGATGTTCATCATACCGGATATTTTTTAAAGAAACTTTTCCACTTCATGACCACTACTCCCCAGAAGGCTTCGTTAAAGATACCGCCGCTCATCTTGGACGTGCCTGCTTTGCGGTCGGTGAAAATGATAGGCACTTCCGTCAGGCGGAATCCGGATTTCCATGCCGTAAACTTCATCTCTATTTGAAAGGCATAACCTTTGAACCGTATGTCGTCCAGCGGTATTGTGTGGAGCACCTTGCGGGAATAGCACACAAAACCTGCCGTTGTGTCGTTGATGTTCATGCGGGTGATGAAACGCACATATTTCGAGGCACAGTACGACATCAAGACCCTCGACATAGGCCAGTTGACCACATTAACGCCCGACACGTAACGAGAACCTATTGACATGTCAGCGCTTCCACTCATGCAGACGTCATGTAACCGCAGCAAATCTTTGGGATTATGGGAAAAATCGGCGTCCATCTCGAAAATATAGTCGTAATTCCTTGCCAATGCCCATTTGAACCCTTCTATATATGCCGTTCCCAATCCAAGTTTCCCCGAACGGCAAATCAAAAAAAGCCTTTCGGCAAATTCATCCTGTAATTGTCTTATGATATCCGCTGTTCCATCAGGAGAATTGTCGTCCACCGCCAGAATGTGAAAATCGCGAGGTAAAGAAAACACTTTCCGTACCATATTTTCAATATTTTCCCGCTCATTATAGGTGGGGATGATAACTATATTTTTCATTTCCACATTTTCTCGGATTAATTACCGAAAACCAATTTAAGTTATTTATCTTTGCAAAGGTCTTTAAAAATCACTAAAAATAACAATTATTTTAATATTTTTAACAAAAAATGTTGTATCAGCTTGCTTTTCAGAAGGATATATTTGAGGGGGAGATCGAGTTACCTCTGTCGAAAAGTATTTCTAACCGGTTGCTGATGATCCGTGCATTAAGCGGAAGCCGGCAGATTGATGCGGCTCATTTGTCCGACAGCGATGATACTCGCGTGATGGCGGAAGGATTGACAAGCGACAACGAGGTCATCGACATAGGCCATGCGGGCACGTCCATGCGCTTTTTGACGGCTTATTTTGCCGCTACTTCCCGTGTAAAGACGGTTACCGGATCGGAAAGGATGAAAGAACGTCCCATTCGCGACCTTGTGGATGCGCTGAACCGGCTCGGCGCCGACATCCGGTATCTCGAAACCACAGGATACCCGCCGGTGAGGACTTCCGGCCGCCCTCTATCCGGAAATACCTTGCACATTAACGGAAACATCAGCAGTCAGTTCATCACGGCGCTCCTGCTGATTGCTCCCACTCTGCCCGACGGCTTGACCATCGACGTCGTCGGCGATTTGGTGTCGGCCTCGTATGTCAAGATGACGCTGGGGCTGATGCGACAGGCAGGCGTAAAATCCTTCCGAAATGGCCGGAAAATCACGGTTGCCGCACAAAAGTACCATCCTGCCGGCATGAACTGCGAACGCGACTGGAGCGCCGCCTCCTACTGGTACGAATGTGCGGCCTTATCCGACCGCGTTTCGATTTTACTGAAAGGTCTTACCGGCGACAGCCTGCAAGGAGACGCGGCAGTGGCTTCCGCGTTTGAACGGTTGGGCGTCGAAACACGTTACCTGCCCGACGGCGCCCTACTGACAAAAAGAACGTCGCAGCCGACATTCTTTGATTTCGATTTTATCAATGCACCGGATATCGCCCAGACACTGGCAGTGTGCCTGTGCCTGAAAAACATACCTTTCCGGTTTTCGGGCGTCAGAACGCTACGAGTGAAGGAAACCGACCGGATCTCCGCCCTGCAAAACGAACTCCTGAAACTCGGATTCGTACTTTCCGCACCTCATCCGGATATCATCGAATGGAACGGAGAAAAACGACCTTCCCAAAAAGAGATTACGATTGCCACTTACCACGATCATCGCATGGCAATGGCATTTGCGCCGGCAGCTATGTGTTTCCCCAATATCCGCATTGAAAATCCGGAAGTAGTAAGCAAATCCTATCCCAATTTCTGGAAAGACTTCGCCCGATTGGGCGGCCACATCGTTCAATGCTGACGGCAGTTCGAAACAGGCCAGAGCCTTACCGTCGTCCATCCGTCAGGGCCAAACCCGACAGCGAAAAAAATGAAAATATTTTGGTGCAATGTAAAAAACTTCAAACTTGTCGCAAATCAAAATGCCGCGAAATTGAAAACCATGAGCAAATCATTCCCCGAAAATATGTTATTTTTTACAAATTTTTAATTATTTTTGCAGCAACTAAAAATTGATTCAAATGAAATTACTGGAAGGTAGAACGGCTGTCGTCACCGGCGCCGCCCGTGGAATAGGTAAGGCGATTGCATTAAAACTGGCTTCGCAGGGAGCTAATGTAGCGATCACCGATTTAGTATTAGACGAAAAGTCGAAAGCGGTTGAAACGGAATTGGCTTCGCATGGCGTAAAAGCAAAAGCATACGCCTCGAATGCCGCTAATTACGAAGATACCAAAAAAGTGATCGGCGAGATCGTCAATGATTTCGGAAGAATAGACATTCTGGTGAACAATGCGGGAATTACCAAAGACGGAGCGTTGAAACGCATGACCGAAGAACAGTGGGATCTCGTCATTGCCGTCAATCTGAAATCGGTGTTCAATTTCACGCAGGCCGTGCAGCCGTACATGTGGAAACAGGGCGCGGGCAGCATTATCAACATGAGTTCGGTCGTCGGCGTGTCGGGCAACGCCAATCAAGCCAATTATTCGGCGTCGAAAGCAGGTATTATCGGTTTTACCAAGTCGGTGGCCAAGGAAATGGGAGTGCGCAACATCCGTGTCAATGCCATTGCCCCCGGATTTATCGAAACAGAGATGACCGCCGCACTGCCCGAAGAAATCCGCAAAAGCTGGAATGAGAAAATCCCGCTCCGCCGCGCGGGAACAGTTGAAGACGTCGCCAACGTCACGCTGTTCCTCTCTTCCGACCTCTCTGCGTATGTAAGCGGGCAGGTCATCCACGTATGCGGAGGAATGAACACTTGAAAGTTGAAAACTAAAAAACATCGCGATGGAGGTCAAAGTAGAAAGCAGGATCGGCATATTGAATCAGGTAGAAAAATGCGTGTACGACTTTGTTTCCGACTGCAACAATTTCAAACCGCTGGCCAATCACGGGCCTGTCAAGGACTGGACGTCGGACAGCGATTCATGCGGTTTTTCTGTGGAAAACATTGGGCGACTTTCATTCCGGATAGTGGACAGGGAACCCGGTAAATTCGTGAAATTTGCCATCGACAACCCGCAAGCCGAGAATGTCTTCCTCTGGGTACAGTTGAAAGACAGCGGATTGAACAATACCCGCATCAAACTGACGACCAAGTTAAACGTCAATCCGATGCTTAAAATGCTTATTTCATCCCCGCTAAAACGCGCTTTGGACAAGATCGTCGATACGCTCGAACATTATTATTCCCATTGAAAAGCTAAAACAGGTCAAAGTAATTAAAAATAAAGAATATGGACAAAACACAAAGGTTACAGTCACTGGACGCCTTGCGGGGATTCGATATGTTCTGGATTATCGGCGGCGGCGGGATATTCAAAGGACTTGCCGCGCTTACCGGTTGGGGCGTACTGGAATGGTGGGCTTCACAGTTGAACCATGTTGCTTGGCACGGTTTCACTTTTGAAGACATGATTTTTCCGCTCTTCCTCTTTATAGCGGGCGTTTCTTTCCCCTTTTCAATGGCCAAAAGCCTGCAAAAAGGCTTTAGCCGCAAAAAGTTGTACTTCCGCATCGTCAGGCGGGGGCTTGTTTTGGTACTGTTGGGGCTGATATACAATAACCTGCTGGCTTTCGATTTTGACAACCAGCGTTATGCCAGTGTATTAGGACGTATCGGGCTGGCATGGATGCTGGCCGCACTGATTTTCATTAATACGAAGAAAATATCCGTGCGGACAGTCTGGATCGGCGCTATATTGATCGGCTACTGGCTGCTGCTTGCCCTCGTTCCGGCGCCGGATTATCCTTCCGCCGAACGTTTTTCGATGGAAGGCAATTTCACCAGCTACTTCGACCGCATGTTCCTGCCGGGAAAACTGTACAGGAACATACATGATCCCGAAGGTTGGCTGGGCATTATTCCCGCCGTCGCCACGGCAATGCTCGGCATGGCGACCGGACAGTTCCTGCTGCGGAACAAAAGCGGATGGAACGGACTGAAAAAATGCGGCTGCATGGCCGCTGCCGGAACCGTCCTCATCCTGATAAGCCTGCTTTGGAACACCGCCTTTCCCATCAACAAAAATCTGTGGAACAGCTCCTTTGTCTGTCTGGCAGGCGGGATCAGCCTCCTGCTGTTGAGCCTCTTCTATCTGGTAATAGACGTGAAAGGATACCGGAAATGGGCGTTCTTTTTCAGGGTTATTGGCCTCAACTCCATCACTATTTATATCGGACAACAACTGATCAACTTCAAATTCACGTCCGCTGCCCTGTTCAACGGCGTCATCGGACGGTTTCCGGAATCGTGGAATAATTTTCTCGGGTCAGTCGCTTATGTAGCCGTTTGCTGGCTCTTTTTATACTTTCTTTACAAACAAAAAATCTTTTTAAAAGTATGACTTCTATTCATCAGTATAGACGGGTTTTGACTGTTGCGGGCAGCGATCCGAGCGGAGGCGCCGGCATACAGGCCGATCTGAAAACAGTGTCGGCGTGTGGATGTTATGGCATGTCGGCGATTACAGCCATCGTGGATGAGGATACGGCAGGCGTGTACGGCGTTTATCCTGTGCCGGAAGCTTTCGTTTGCGGGCAAATCCGTTCCGTGTTGGACGACATCGGCGCAGATGCTATCAAAATAGGCATGTTATACTCGTCGAGTCTGATCGTAGCCGTGTGGAAATGTCTGGCAGCATATTCGCCGCGCAATATCGTGCTTGATCCTGTGATGGTATCCACTTCGGGCAACAAGCTGTTGCAGATGGACGCCGTACAGACCCTGAAAGAAAAATTGATACCTGCGGCGCGAATTATTACCCCCAACTTTCCGGAAGCCGCAGTTTTGCTGGGGAGTGAAATCAAAGAAACCGATTTTATACGGGCGGCAAAGGAATTGTCGTGCAACCGCCGTGTGTCGGTACTGTTGAAAGCCGGACACCTGCGCGGCGACACACTGACGGATATTTTCTACAACGCGGAAGAGGATGCTATCGTCGAACTTGCATCCCGGCGTATCAACACTTGCAACACACACGGGACAGGATGTACCCTCTCATCGGCGATAGCGGCTTTTCTCGCCCACCGGCTACCGCTAACGGAAGCCGTCCGGCAGGGAAAAAATTATGTTTATCAGGCTATCGAAACGGGAGCCGCCTACAAAACAGGTAAAGGGCATGGCCCTGTACATCATTTTTTTGAATGGTGGAAATAGCGCCCGTTCTGTCAAAAATGTGGAGCTGACGGGAGTCGAACCCGTGTCCAAACAAGAAACAAATATGCTTTCTACATGCTTATCCGTTTATTGATTTTCGAGAGAAAGCCGGCAAACGGCCGCCTACTTTCACCTTATCCTCAAAAATTTCGTCGCCGCCGCGAGAAAAAACGGCAACTATTCCGGACTCACGAGCGCCTTCGGATCGCAAACCGCCGGACTGGGTTTGCGGAAGACGTCTTGTCCCGCACCTTGTGCAGGATAAAGCACTGATCTACTGTAATTCGATCAGGCAGCAAGAGCGTAAGTGTTTTCGCCTTTTATTTTTTGTGACCCGGATTTACGAGACATATCACTTGGCTCGGCATGCTTACAATACCCATTTACCTTGCTGTCAAAACCAAACAGCCCCAAATATCGTACCGATGGATACCGGATCATCTTAACGAAACAACGAATCGCAGGCTTAATACTTTCCCTTGTTCCG
>JAIRLS010000308.1 GCA_031259205.1 Bacteroidales bacterium
CCGGAACAAAAAGCCATCTGCCCGAAGCAAAAAGCCATCTGCCCGAAGCAAAAAGCCATCTGCCCGAAGCAAAAAGCCATCTGCCCGGAACAAAAAGCCATCTGCCCGGAACAAAAAGGCATCTGCCCGAAACAAAAAGCCATTTTATCTGTGCAAATCCACATCATCTGCGTCATCTGCGTGCTTTTGAGACGCCCCCATGGTCAATCGCCTGCCCGTCAAGTCGCGCAGGGACGTCGTTCATTTTACACAGAGGGAAAGACGATTTTGTCCATGCGGACGTCGTGTGGTTCGGTCGGGATGGCGTCTAACAGTTGAAAATCGAATCCTACGCCTATTTTGCAGACTTGCAGAGCGGGCAGAAGTCGGTCGTAATAGCCTTTTCCGCGTCCTGTGCGGTGACGTTCCCTGTCGAAAGCGATGCCCGGCACAATGGCAAGGCGGATGTTTTTCCGGTCGGGACAGGCTTCGCCTTGAGGTTCGTAGAGGTTGAGTGTGGGATGTTTTTTTAACGTATCCGGATGGAAGGATTTGAGGGTCAGGTTTTCGTTTTCGATGGCAGGAAGGAGGATATGTTTCTTGCGGTACCAGCGTCGTATGAATTCATGTGTAAAAACTTCATCGGGCGTCGACCAGTACATCAGGATGACGCCGGTCTGCCGGAAAATGTCCATTTGTTCGATCTGTTGCCAGATGGAAGCCGATTGCGACAGTCGTTCCGCTTCCGGAAAGTTTTTTTTCTTCTGCCGGATGTATTGTCGAATCTGTTCTTTGTTTAACATTCAGGCGTTGATAAATTTGATAATGACATTCGACTCTTGGACGTTCAGGTGCAGCACTTCGGCAAGATTGCCTCTGTTCATGGCCACTTCCAGATAGCCCGACAGGTTAAACAAAGCCAGTTGTTCGCCCGAAGTGGTTTCGTGAAAATATTTGTTGATGCGCGTGATTTTATGGGAAACTCTCTGTATCATCATTTCAAAGGGACGTCCTTTACCCACTTTTTCGAAGTCTTCGCGGGTGATATTGGTGATACCGTTGCCGAAGACGTTGATGTAAATGATGGTACCCGTGATGGACGACTGGTTGAGGACGGGAAGCAGGGGATGTTTGGGATTCAGGTCAGGATAGGGGCTGCCGAGTTCCTCCATCTTTCTGCCGCAGGCCAGATGAATGGCTGCGGGCGCAAATACGGAAATGGCAGGATAATTGGGCGAAAGTTCATCGGAATATTTCTCGATTTTCACCATTTTTTGAGGCGGCGAAGAAAAAATCAGGCTGAAAATACCATTGTCCGTACCGACGAAATACTGGTGGTCGTACCACGCTGCTATATACGGCGTCTCTTCTGTGTACTCGCTTTCTACCGAAATCAGATGTACGGTTCCTTTGGGATAATAGACATAACAGTGCCTAAGCAGATAGGCTGCATGGTCGATGCCGAATTGAAAGGCAGGCGCACGATGCGATATGTCGATAATCCGGACGTCAGGCGCATACGACGCAAGGATCCCTTTCAGCGCGGCGACATAAAAATCATCCATCCATCCGGTTGTCAGTGTAATTACAGCCATTGCAAACATTTTCGATTCGCTCTGCCGGCGGGTTTCCCGCAAGGGAGCGGTTTTTGTTCTTTATCTGTCCGCTCTTGCTCCTCCGCCTTTCACTAATTTTTCTACTTCTCCAAGGGTAGCCATCGACGTATCGCCCGGGGTGGTCATGGCAAGTGCGCCGTGCGCCGCTCCGTATTCAACGGCTTTTTGGGGATCGTTGAAGGTCATGAATCCGTAGGCCAGCCCGGAGGCAAAACTGTCGCCTCCGCCTACGCGGTCGAAGATTTCAAGGCGATCGCGGTGTGTCGCTTCGTAGAAGGAGCCGTTTGCCCAGCAAATAGCGCCCCATGAATTGACGGTGGCCGAGTGGACAGTGCGCAACGTGGTGGCAATGACCTTGAAATTGGGATATTGTTTCACTGCCGTAGCGATCATTTTTTGATACCCCGACACATTCAGCGCCGACAGTTGTTCGTCAACGCCTTCTATTTCAAGCCCCAGACAGGCTGTGAAATCTTCTTCGTTGCCGATCATCACATCCATATAGCGGGCTATTTCGCGGTTGATTCTCTGCGCTTCGGTTTTTCCGCCGATGGAGTTCCACAGCGACGGACGGTAGTTGAGGTCGTAGGATACGACAGTGCCGTATTTCTTAGCCGTTTGCGCAGCTTCTATCACTACTTCGGGCGTCGTTTCCGACAAGGCTGCGAAGATGCCGCCCGTATGAAACCAGCGGACGCCGCATTTTCCGAAAATATATTCCCAGTCGATATCTCCTTTTTTCAGTTGCGAAACTGCCGTGAAACCTCTGTCCGATACGCCTTTGGCTCCACGGATGCCGAAGCCGCGTTCGGTAAAGTTCAAACCGTTGCGAACGATGCGTCCTACGCCGTCGAAGGGAACCCATTTAATGAAACGGACGTCCACGCCGCCTTGCATGATCAGGTCTTCCGCGAGCCGTCCTGTTTCGTTGTCGGCCAAAGCGGTGACTACTGCCGTATCCAGTCCGAAGCATTTTTTCAAGCCTCTGGCGACGTTATATTCTCCGCCGCCTTCCCATACGTCGAACCGTCGGGTGGTGCGGATACGTCCGCAGCCGGGGTCAAGCCTCAACATCACTTCTCCCAGCGATATTTCATCGTAAAGACACTCTGTCTTTGCTTTGACGGATAATACGCCCATGGCCGGCTACATCTTATAATACTGTTCCCATCCTTTGCGGGGTGGCGCTTGCGTCAGCCAAGCGTTGGCAAATGCGTTGTTCGTGATGGTTTTGCTTGTCCGGTCGAAGAGGATTTTCGTGTTCAGCCGTTGCGCCATGACGCCGAGCGAGAAGACCTGACTCAGCACTCCGTTGATTTCAAACGGGGAACGGGTTTTTTCCTTGCCTTGACATGCCAGCAGAAAGTTGGCATAGTGGTTGGACGTAGATTTCGGGACTTCCGGCAGTCCGGATTCCATCGCTTTGGCTTTTTCTGCGGGGATGATGCTGAGCGTGCTGCCGTGAGAACCGCCTTTGAAAGTCAAGTCTTTACTGTAGATAATCTTTCCGGGAGGTAATTTGGTCGGTTGCATTTTTCCTCCTGCTACGGGCGGAATGTTCGGGTCTATGTCCAGCGTGCCGTAGCCTTCGGGGACGGCGGGTATGTTTTTTACGCCGTCGTACCACGTAATGTCGAGCGGCGGCATTTTTTTCCGCGCCGGAAAACGGAAAAGGAGGGTTGAGGCTTTCGGGAAGAAATAGTCGTTGTGTCCTTCCAGTTTCAACGGTTCTATTTCGTAAGGCAGGCCCAGTTCCAGAAATTCGTGTATCGTGTCGAGGATATGCGCCCCCCAGTCTCCCAGAGCGCCCATGCCGAAATCATACCAGCTACGCCAGTTACCGTAATGGAACTTGTCGCTGAAATCGTGGTACATGGAGGTGGTCAGCCATGTATCCCAATCCATGGTGGCAGGGACGGGTTGTGCGTCCGGAAACTTGCGGATAGCGGGATCGTAGGGATGCCAGCGGCGGTCGCCGTTCATGTGGGCGGTTACCGCATATACGTCCTTGATGATACCTGCGTCTTTCCATGCTTTGAATTGGAAGTAATTGGCTTCGGAATGTCCCTGATTGCCTACTTGCGTAACGACCTGTTTGTATTTTTTGGCCGCCTGTATCATCAGTTCGGCTTCGTAGAATGTCCGTGTCATGGGTTTCTCCACATAGATGTGTTTACCCAGCGACATGGACAGCATGGCGACCGGAAAATGAGCGAAGTCGGGAATACCTGCACACACGGCGTCAATTTCGTTGCCCATTTGGTCAAACATTACCCTGAAATCCTGAAATCGTTTGGCTTGTGGAAATTTTTCCAGCGTTTTGACGGTATGCGGCGCTCCCATATCGACGTCGCACAAAGCTACGACGTTGGCCAAACCTGTTTTGTTAAATTCGTTAATGATCTCTGCGCCTCTGTTGCCGCAACCGATACAGGCAAGGTTTACCCGTTCGTTGGCGTTCGTTTGACGCAGGGCGGCGTTTTCGACGGCCCCGGGGCGGGCGGCGGTCAGAATGGAGGGGAACGTTCCTGCCACGGTGGATAAAACAGTTGCTTTCTTTAAAAACAACCGGCGGGAAGATTCTTTCTGTTTCATTTTTTTATGATTTTAATTTTGGTGAAAATAAGTGATGATTACCGGTAAAATTTTCAGGACGGACTCACATCGCAAATGCGGATGCACCTTTTCAGAGAAGCAATCGGATCGGCCGCCTTGGGGACAAATTCCTGCCCGACAAAACCCTTATAGCCGGTTTTGACGAGCGCTTTCATGATAGCGGGATAGTAAAGTTCCTGGGTTTCGTCTATTTCATTGCGTCCCGGGTTTCCTCCCGTATGCACATGGCTGATGTAGGCTATGTTTTTGGTCAGGGTGTCGATAATATTGCCTTCCATGATCTGCATGTGGTAGATGTCGTACAGTAATTTGAAGTTTTCGCTTCCTGTCCGTTTGCACAGTTCCACGCCCCATGCCGTGTGATCGCATTGATAGTCCTTGTGTCCGTAGCTGTTGAGCAGTTCCATCGTCAGCACTACTTTGTGTTTTTCGGCCGTGCCGATGATGCGTTTCAATCCTTTGACGCAATTTTCCCATCCCTGCTCGTCGCTCAAACCGTTGCGTTTGCCGGAGAAACAGATCAGGTTGGTTAATCCGGCTTTGGCGACTAAGGGAATCACTTCCAGATAACTGGCTACTAACCGGTCGTGCAACGCCGGGTTGTTCCAGCCGTTGTCGATGCCTAAGCCGGCTCCTTGCGCCATGGCGCAGGTCAATCCGTGTTTTTGTACTACCGGCCAGTCTTTGGGGTCGAGCAGTTCAACGGATTGGATACCGGTTTCCCTGCAAGTCTTTGCAAATTCATCCAACGGGTATTTTCCGAAACACCAATAGCTTACGGAATGTTTTACATACCCTTTCAGGGGTTCGTCGCCGGCTTTCTGTGCGGCGTAGAGATGTGCAGGGGCGGTTACGGCGGCGGCTATGCCTGCCGTGGCTGTCCTGATGGCGGTTCTTCTGTTTATTTTTTTCAAGATCGATTGTATTTAGAAGGTTTTAATTTTCGGTATTATCAATCAGGATGCGTCCGCAATATTCGCATACGATGACCTTTTTGCGCGACCGGATGTCTAATTGCCTTTGCGGTGGTATATTGGCGTAACATCCGCCGCAGGCGTCGCGCTGGACGGTGACCACAGCCAGCCCGTTGCGGGCGTTGCTCCTGATGCGCTTGTAGGCGGCAATCAGACGCGGATCAATACGCGCTTCTATGTTTTCCGCTTTTTTCTTCAGCATTTTTTCTTCCTTTTCGGTGTCGGAAGTGATTTCCGACAGTTCGGATTTTTTGTTTTTAACTTCCGCTTCCCGATCTTTCAACGTTTCTTTGGCAATGTCTATGACCGTCTGTTTCTCGGCTATTTGTGCCGTAAACTCGCGAATCCGTTTTTCGCATAATTCTATTTCCAACGATTGAAATTCTATCTCTTTCGCCAAAGATTCAAATTCGCGATTGTTGCGGACGTTGTTTTGCTGTTCCTGATATTTACTGATTAAAGTTTGTGCGGAGTTGATTTCGCTCTTCTTTCCGTTGATGGAGATGCCGAATTGCTTGATCTCGTCCTGAAGATTGGCAATACGGGTATGCAAACCTGCTATTTCGTCTTCCAGATCCTGTACTTCCAAAGGCAACTCGCCGCGCAGGATGTTGATCTTGTCTATTTCGGAATGTACCTGTTGCAACTCATACAAAGCTTTGAGCTTTTCTTCGATGGGTACTTCCTGTATTTCGGTGGTCTTACTCTTTTCTGCAACCATATTTATAAACAGTTTATGGGATTAGTATTTACTTGTGAAATTTGAACTGCAAAAGTAGGATTTTTTTTTGTAAGTATATCATAAAAAATTTCCATTGTGAACTGTTCGCTCTCAAAATGCCCGATATCAGCTATTAAAATGTCTTTTTCGGCGTCGGCAAACTGGTGATATTTAAAGTCGGCGGTAACATAGACGTCTGCGCGGCTGTGCAGGGCGTCGGGAAGTAAAGAACTGCCGCTGCCGCCGCACAGCGCGACTTTTCGGACGTCTTTCCCGTGCAGGCGGGTATGGCGAAGGAGGGGCACATGAAAAACGTCTTTCAACAGCCGTAAAAACGCCTGTTCGTCCATCGGCGACGGCAACTGTCCCGTGACGCCCAACCCTGTCGGCGATTCGTTCCGTAAGGCATAAATATCGTAAGCGATTTCTTCGTAAGGATGGGTTTTGAACAGGGCGGCAAGGATTGCGGACTGTAAATGGGACGGGAACACCGTTTCAAAACGGATTTCCGTTTCGGTGTGTCGTTCTCCCGGTTTTCCTGCAAACGGACGGGCGCCCGGCAAGGCCCTGAACATGCCCTTGCCTTCGGTTTCGTAACCGCAGCAGTCGTAATTTCCCGTGTGTCCTGCGCCTGCTTCGAACAGCGCTTCGCGTACTCCGGAAAGATGGGACTTGGGAATGTAGACGACTAACTTCCTGAGCGTATTTCCTCGACGCGCCAACACCTGTACGTCGTTCAGGCCGAGTTTTTGCGCCATCCGATGACTTACGCCTCCTTCTGCCGCGTCCATATTGGTATGCGCCACGTATATGGCAATCTTTCCGGCGACGGCGGCCGTCAATGTCCGTTCCGCTTCGCTGGCGCCGGTGAGCCGCCGGACGCCCGACAACGTTATGGGATGATGACCGACGATCATCTGTGCGCCGCATTCCACTGCCTCCTCCACCACCGCCTCGTTAATATCAACGGTTATCAACACTTTCCGAACGTCCTGCTGCGGCAAACCCACGGCAAGTCCGCTGTTGTCCCACGACTCCTGCAACGACAGGGGCGCAAATTCTTCCATACACGTGCAAATATCCTGAACAGTCATTATTCTATATTGATGAATGCGGTTTTCAATTCGTTTACTTTGGCCGAAACAACAGTCTTTCCGCTGTTTTTCTTTAACTTCACTTTTGCGCGGCCGTTATATGCCTGCACGTATTTGGAACCGGCGGATGTTCCCCGATTGACAAGTAATTCGCCATCGCCTGTCGAATCAAAGCGGATGTATTTGCGGGAAGTCAGGCACAGAAGGCCGTTTTCGTCTTTCAAAGCGGCTTCCACCCATACATAATCGGAATCGGCGTCGGTTATTTTCAAAGTGATTCCGGTTTCTTTTCCGAATGTTCCTGCTTGATAATCAAAACTTATTTCGTCCTCCACCTGCACGGCATTTTTCCCTTTCCCTTTTACGGCGACCGCTGTAACGGTATTTTTTCCTTCCTTCAGCAGGGTTTCCCAACGCAATCCCGCAGCAGGAAAATCTTGCGGATGGCGGCTTTTATCCCCGGCCTTCTGCAACGACAGGAGCGCAAATTCTTCCCTACATGTACAAATATCTTGAACAGGCATTTTAATAAAATCGGATGAACGGCAAACATACATGAAAATTTTAAAATATCCAAACGTATTTTTTTTCGTCTTTCCATTTTTGTACGAGTTCGCTACTCCTTACTTTTCCGCAAATAATCCTGTCCTGTTTTTGTTTATAAAACTGCGGATAATGGAACGACGTCCTCGCGGGCTTTTTTTAACCACAAAGTCGCAGAAGGATCACAAAGGCCTGACGGGAGAGGGTCTGAACTGTGATTTATGTGATTTGAGTGATTTTTATGAGCGTCCAGCAGGGACTTTTTTTAACCACGAAGTCGCAGAAGTGGCGAAATATATTTCGCCCACACAAAGGCCTGACGGGAGAGGGGAAGTAGTAATATAAAGTAAAAAAACTTCGCCGCGCGGGTGTTCGCAATGCCTTACAGGGCTTCTCTTGTTCCGAAGTTTTGCCATACAGACGCCGCCTGATAGGTTGCTACCGCGCCTGACGGCGCTTTTAGCGTAAAGTCGCCAAGCGGCCCCATATATTAAAATCACACTTTTGGGTGATTGACAAACGTTGTCAGACGCTTTATCTTTGTAAATAATTTGATTCAATTACCAGCTTGTAATTTTAAGATAAATAAAACGTTGGAAAAATATAAAAAAAGTAAAAGAATATGAAAAAAATAAGATTATTAAGTCTGCTTCTTGCAGCAGCAATGTTTTCCGGATGCGGCCCGAGCGATCAGGATATTCTGAAAAAGTACGAAACGTACAGTCCGGTCGAACCGGCGGCGAACAAAGCGGGCATCTGTCTGGAACTCACAGACAGTGTCGGCAAAGTTACGTTTCACATCTCGTATTCAGATTCGGTATTGAGATCTAACGAGGAAAATGTAAACTTGTTGTCCGAACGGCTATTTATGGTAAATGCGGAGAATCCATCCGAATTGTTGGACGTCAAACCGGTTACATCCAAACCGGAAGAGGCAGGTAACGATTCGACAGGCTATTTTTCTACAATTGCCCTCACAAAAGAAACAGCAGTGAAATATGCGCTGGTCTGCTTTAAGGGAATTGATAAAAGCGAGTTCGAAAGAGTGGAAACGCCGCCGTGTTTTTTCATCGTTTCGCTCGACAGGGAAAAACCGCATGTTTTGACCGGTACGCCATTGTCGGCGGGAGAACTTGTTGCTGCCGACTATCCGAAAGGCGAGTTTATCCGCTTTAACGAACCTCAGGTTTATTCCGGCGTTATCCCTTTCGAAAATTCGAAAAACGTAGCGCTGAAACTTACTCTTTCGGCAGATGCCACACAAGTGACGGAATTGGAATTGACTGCCGAAGAGTTGTATTTATATCCGAAAAATTACACGGTCTCTAAAAACGACAAAACAAAAATAGAGTTTCGATACATCGGACAACTTTTCACTTCGTTGAAAGGCTCCGGAATAGAATACGAAGCGATTAAAAACGGCAGAATCACAACTGCAACGCCTCTCGAAACGCTTGATGATAAAATCGTATTGAATGATGTGATCACTTGTGAGCTATCGGTAATGGATGCGTGCATCTATGGAACAGTAAAAGTGAGCATAGACGGCTGCGCAACGAAACCGATATATGCCGTATTCAGGAATATCACTACCCCGCAGGAGGTTCCCGAAAATATTTCCGAACCGGTGGAAAAGTAATAGGATGAAAAAAAGAGGCAATCGATTTTTTTTAATTTCAAAAAACCATTATCTTTGCCCTGATAATTAAACTTTTATTTCATCAAAACACGATGACGCTTTATTGCTTCCATTTTGACGACGCCGGTACGACGGGAACGACCGCCTTTTGACGTTGCCCACCACGGCAATGGAAGGAAAAGCAGATTCTGCCCTTAGAAATGCATCATCATCTATATAATAATAATATGAAAAGTACAAAAAGAAACATTTTTTTAATGCTGGTTTGTGTTACGCTGGTAACTTGCCGGCCGGCT